>CAMKAA010000062.1 GCA_946410365.1 uncultured Lachnospiraceae bacterium
CCGAAAGCGTCTCGACATGCTTCTGGATATATCTCTTGATCGGTCTTGCGCCGTAAGAGGGATCATAAGCTGCGTCCGCGACAAACTGTTTGGCAGCGTCCGTGAGCCGGATCGAGATCTGTCTGTCCTCGAGCCTCTTGTTGAGGTCCGCGATGATCAGGTCAATGATGCCTGAAATGTTGTCCTTGCTAAGAGGTGTGAAGAGGATGATCTCATCAAGCCTGTTGAGGAACTCCGGGCGGAAGTGCGCGTGAAGAAGTTCCATTACTGCGTTCTGTGTCTGTTCGCTGATCTCTTCCGCTTCCGGATGGCTTTCAAGATCCGCAAGGATCTGCTGGGCTCCGATGTTGGAAGTCATGATCAGGATCGTGTTCTTAAAATCAACAGTCCTTCCCTGTGAATCAGTGATCCTGCCGTCGTCAAGAACCTGCAGCAGAACGTTGAACACATCCGGGTGAGCTTTCTCGATCTCATCGAACAGCACGACGCTGTACGGTTTGCGGCGTACCGCTTCCGTCAGCTGGCCGCCTTCCTCGTAACCGACATATCCGGGCGGCGCTCCGATCAGTCTCGATACGGAGAATTTCTCCATATATTCACTCATATCGATCCTTACGATATTCTTCTCATCATCGAACAGGGACTGCGCGAGTGCTTTCGCGAGTTCCGTTTTACCTACGCCGGTGGGGCCAAGGAACATAAAGGAGCCAATAGGCTTCGTGGGATCCTTGATGCCGGCTTTGCTTCTAAGGATCGCTTCGGAAACCTTGGTCACAGCTTCATCCTGCCCGATCACTCTCTTGTGCAGTTCCTCATCCAGATGAAGAGTCTTGCTGCGCTCGCTCTCGGTCAGTTTGCTGATCGGGATCCCGGTCCAGCGGGATACGATCCTGCCGATCTCGTTCTCCGTCACACGGTCGTGAACAAGAGATACATCCTTCATCTTGTTCTCTTCTTCGATCAGCTGCTTTTTAAGTGTCGGAAGTGTACCATACTGCAGTTCCGCCGCCTTGTTCAGGTCGCCCTTCTGCTGCGCCTTCTGGATATCGCTGTTAACCTGATCGATCTGCTCACGGATCCTGGACAGCTGATCCGCGCGCGCTTTTTCATTCTCCCACTGCGCTTTCTGGGAAGCGAACTGCTCTTTGAGTTCTGCCAGTTCCTTCTGAAGATCCTGCAGACGCTCCATGCTCAGTTTGTCATCTTCCTTCTTGAGTGCGGTCTCCTCGATCTCCAGCTGCAGGATCTTTCTCTGCATCTCATCAAGTTCTGTGGGAAGGGAGTTCATCTCTGTCTTGATCAGGGCGCAGGCTTCGTCCACCAGGTCGATCGCCTTATCCGGCAGAAATCTGTCGGAGATATAGCGGTTGGAAAGAACCGCTGCGCTCACAAGCGCGTTGTCCATGATCTTGACGCCGTGATACACCTCATAGCGCTCCTTGAGTCCTCTCAGGATAGAGATCGTATCCTCAACAGTAGGTTCATCTACCATGACGGGCTGGAATCTTCTCTCCAGCGCAGCATCCTTTTCGATGTACTGTCTGTACTCCTTGAGAGTTGTCGCGCCGATGCAGTGCAGTTCGCCCCTTGCCAGCATGGGTTTGAGCATATTTCCGGCATCCATAGCGCCTTCCGATTTGCCTGCGCCCACAATGGTGTGAAGCTCGTCGATAAAGAGTATGATCTCGCCGTCGCTCTGGCGCACATCCTCCAGTACGGCCTTAAGTCTCTCCTCGAATTCACCTCTGTATTTTGCCCCTGCTACCAGGGAGCCCATATTGAGGGAAAAGATTTTCTTGTCTTTGAGTCCTTCCGGCACATCGCCCTTAGCGATACGCTGTGCAAGCCCCTCAACAACTGCTGTCTTGCCGACGCCGGGCTCACCGATCAGAACAGGGTTGTTCTTGGTCTTTCTGGACAGGATCCGGATCACGTTTCGGATCTCCGCGTCCCTGCCGATGACCGGATCGAGTTTCTGGTCCCTCGCCTTTCCGACGAGTTCCTCGCCGTATTTGGCCAGAGTGTCATAAGTCGCCTCAGGGTTATCCGTTGTTACTCTCTGATTGCCCCTGACTGTCGACAAGGCCTTCAGGAAGGTATCCCTTGTAATTCCATTGTCCTTAAACAGTTTGGAAATCACTCTGTCCGCGTTCCTGATCAGGGAAAGGAAGAGATGCTCAACACTTACATATTCATCGCCAAGCTGCTTCGCTTCGTTCTCCGCACCGATCAGGACCTTGTTGAGGTCCCCGCTGACATAAACCCTTGAACCGGAACCGCTGACCTTGGTCACTCCGGCCAGAGCTCTCTCCGATGCCTGCAGGAATGCCTGCGGGTCAATGCCCATCTTCTGCACAAGCTTCAGAATAAGGCTGTCTTCTATAGTCAAAAGACTGTAAAGCAGATGCTCCTGTTCGATCTGCTGATTTCCGTATTCATAGGCAAGCTGCTCACACTGATTGACAGCTTCGATGGACTTCTGTGTAAATTTCTGTATATTCATGCATAGTCCTCCTTGCTTAATGTTTTTTCTGTTCTATAACTACTATAACATGTGCATTTCCTATGTCAAGAAGAATTTTAAAAAAGAACGCCGCAAAATAAAGGCGTTCTTTTTTATCTGGAAATTCTATTCGTTTTGCATAATATTACGGCTGCTTATCCTCGTCCTGTCTGTTCTCTGCGGGGTCAGTTCCGGCGAATGCAGAAAAGTCAGTATCCTGTTCGGTCTGTTCCATATACTCAGGAACTGTACTGCTCTCCTGTGCCTGTACCTGCGGCTGAAGGGCACTATCTCCCGCAGCAGGCTGAACTTCAGTGTTTACAGGAGTCTGCGCCGTATCTCCTGCGTCAGCGCTCTCTGCTGCAGCTGATCCGGCATCGGTCACTGTCGCCTCTGCATCCACCGCGGAGGCTTCCGCTGCCATATCTTTGGAGACTTTGGAGATCCTTGAGATCACCCACAGATCGGAAACGCCGTCAAAGATCAGGATGCCGCCGGCTATCCTTGTGATGAGTGAGGCCAGATTAAAAGCATTTCTGATAAGGAAAATCCCGGCCGCGATCGTTGCGATCGCCACGATGAGCGAGGCCCACCATTTATTATATTTGCTGCGGGTGAGCATGAATGTCTCACCCAGATTGATCAGCCCGCTTATAAGGACCAGGATCCCCATGATCGTCGGGATCAGTCTGACCAGATCTTCCGGGTGTAAAAAGATCACAACGCCGCAGATCAACATCACCGCCGCCATGATCAGAAGAACTGACTTCATCGCCGATTCATGGTTTTTAAAGAACATGAACACCGCAGCCAGACCTCCTGCTGCCAGAATAGCCCCGATACATTTTCCCATGATCAGAAGGCTCGCAGACGGCCATACCAACAGAACAATACCGAGCAGTATTGCTCCGGCTGCAAAAATTATGCGGTCGGTCCTGAAACTCTTCAGATTGTTCCCCATATGCTTTTCCCCCTGTTATCGCTTATCTTAAAAGGACGGGGACCATACTTCCCAAAGTACCCGTCCCGTTGTCTTATAAGATTATACCATATCATTCTCTTTCGTGAGAAAGCCATCGATTATATTGTAAAGATCTTCCCTTCCCGCCTTGTTAAGACCGGAGAACGGGATCACTTCAAAACTGACGTCGTGGCTCACTTTGCTCTTTTCCTTAATAGTCCTGCGGATCATAGCGGTCTGCCTGGCGAGCTGGCTTCTCTTTATCTTGTCGGATTTGGTCGCGACGATGTAAGGAGTAAAGCCTGCAGCAAGTATCCAGTCGAACATCATCACGTCGTTTTCCGAGGGTTCATGTCTGATATCGATAAGAAGAAATACCGCGTCCAGTTTTTTGCTGGTGTGAAGATAGTTTTCGATCATCTTCCCCCACTGCTGTTTGACCTTTACGCCTGCTGTGGCATAGCCGTATCCGGGCAGATCCACGAGATAAAACTCGTCATTGACATTGTAGTAATTGATCGTCTGAGTCTTTCCGGGCGTAGAGCTGGTCCTTGCGTATGACTTCCGGTTCATCAGGGCATTGATCAGCGTGGATTTCCCCACATTGCTCTTTCCCGCGAAAGCAAACTCGGGTTTTGTATTCTCAGGCAGTTTGCTTGTGATGCCGCACACGGTCTCAAGATTCACTGTTTTGATGATCATACGTGTCCCTTTCTGCAATTTACTTGTATAAAGATATCGCTTCCGCAGATCTTGCAGAAGCGATATCCGGTTATTTGCCATATATTGTTGGTGATCATTTCGCCTCGAGAAGTTCGATCGTCTTGATCTCCGGAGCTTCTCTGATGACTCTGGGAGGCTCTCCGTCCAGAACGGATCCTTTCGTGATGATGCACTCCTTGATGGTCTTGTCGGAAGGAATGGTGAACATGACATCCATCATGACCTTCTCCATGATCGAGCGCAGTCCTCTCGCGCCGGTCTTGCGCTCAACAGCGAGATCAGCGATTGCTTCGAGCGCATCGTCCTCAAAGGAAAGCTTTACGTCATCATAGGAGAACAGCTTCCTGTACTGTTTGCTCAGGGCATTCTTGGGCTCTTTGAGGATCCGGATCAGAGCTTCTCTGTCCAGTTCGTTCAAAGTAGTGACCACCGGAACACGGCCGATAAACTCAGGGATCAGACCGAACTTTACTAAATCCTGCGGAAGGACCTGGCTGAGGGTTTCATCCAGTTTCTTGGAATCATGTCCCTCAACATTGGCGTGAAAGCCCATGGCTCTCTTGCCTATCCTGGCATTAATGATCTTATCAAGCCCGTCAAAGGCGCCTCCCACGATGAAAAGGATATTTGTCGTGTCGATCTGGATGAGTTCCTGCTGTGGATGCTTGCGGCCTCCCTGAGGGGGAACCGATGCATTTGTCCCCTCAACAATCTTCAGGAGCGCCTGCTGCACGCCTTCACCGGATACGTCCCTTGTGATGGAGACGTTTTCGCCCTTCTTCGATATTTTGTCAATCTCATCAATGTAAATGATGCCCAGCTGTGCCCTCTCAATATTGTAGTCCGCCGCCTGGATCAGCTTGAGAAGGATGTTCTCAACGTCTTCGCCGACATATCCCGCTTCCGTGAGGGTCGTGGCATCAGCGATCGCGAAAGGCACATTGATGATCTTAGCCAGCGTCTGAGCCAGATAGGTCTTTCCCGATCCGGTAGGTCCCAGCATCAGAATATTGCTCTTTTGGAGTTCTACGCCGTCATCATCGAGAGTTCCGGACTTATGCTTGACGCGCTTATAGTGATTGTAAACAGCAACAGAAAGCGTCTTCTTGGCTTCATCCTGCCCGATCACATAGTCATCAAGGAATGTCTTTATTTCCGCCGGTTTGAGAAGGTTGATGCCGTCCACAGCGGGATCGCTGACGGAGTAATCATCCTCTTCAATGGACTCATCGATGATATCGGCACAGATCGCAACGCATTCATCGCAGATATATACGCCCTCAGGTCCTGCGATCAGTTTGGAAACCTGATTCTCGGTCCTGTTGCAGAAAGAGCATCTGCGCGGCTGCATCTTCGTCTTATCTGCCATCAGTAATCTCCTTGCGGGTTGTGTAGATCCTGTCGATCAGGCCGTATTCAAGAGCCTGCTCAGGTGTCATCCAGTTGTCCCTGTCCGTATCCTTTACGATCTTCTCATAGGGCTGTCCTGTATTCTGCGCGAGAAGTCTGTTCATTCTCTCCTTGATCGCAGCCATATGCGCCGCCTGAATGGCGATATCGGATGCCTGGCCTTCTGTTCCGCCCAGGGGCTGGTGGATCAGGATCTCCGAGTGAGGAAGAGAATATCTCTTGCCCTTCGTACCGCCGGCCAGAAGGAAAGAGCCCATGCTGGCCGCCATGCCTACGCAGATCGTGGAGACATCGCATTTTACAAACTGCATTGTGTCATAGATAGCCATGCCTGCGGAGATGGAACCGCCGGGGCTGTTGATATAGAACTGGATGTCCTTATCCGGATCTTCTCCCTCGAGGAAGAGCATCTGCGCGACTATGAGTTCCGCGGACGCGTCCGTCACCTGATCACCCAGAAAGATGATCCTCTCTTTGAGCAGGCGGGAGAAAATATCGTAGGAACGCTCACCCGTACCTGTCTGTTCAATTACATAAGGAATAAAATTTGCCATTTTCTAACTCCAATCTTTTAATTGCGATAACTGCCAAGATTGTCTGCCTCAGAATTTACAGTGGCGGAGCGCATTATTTCCTGCACTCCGCCATCCAATTACTTCACTACAGCATTGTCAGCGACAAAGGAAAC
>CAMKAA010000063.1 GCA_946410365.1 uncultured Lachnospiraceae bacterium
CTTTTTTTAATTCTTACAGACATCCAAATTCAATCATAGCTTTCCTAAGCACTTCCTGATGCTGCGGCTCCATCTCCGTCAGCGGAAGCCTCGGACGTCCCACTGCGTAGCCCTGCATGCACAGCGCAGCCTTTACAGGGATGGGATTGACTTCGCAGAACAGCGCGTTCACAAGATCCAGGGACTTGAACTGCAGTTTGCGGGCCTCGTCATAGCGGTTTGCCAGGCAGTATGCCACCATGTCGTGGGTCTCCTTGGGAGCCACGTTGGAGAGCACGGAGATCACGCCGATGCCTCCGAGGGAGCAGATCGGAACGATCTGGTCGTCGTTGCCCGAATAGATGTCGATGATGCCTTCTCCGAGCGTGGCGAGCTTGGCAACCTGACTGATATTGCCGGACGCCTCCTTGATCGCCACGATATTATCCACTTCCTTTGCAAGTCTTACTGCTGTCTCGGGCAGGATGTTGGATCCCGTTCTGGACGGAACGTTGTAAAGAACGCAAGGGATATCGATCGCGCCGGCAATTGCTGAGAAGTGCTGGAACAGTCCGTTCTGGGTCGCCTTGTTGTAATAGGGCGCAACGAGAAGGCAGCCGTCAGCGCCGAGCTGCTGGGCCTCTTTGGACATCATGATCGCGTGAGCGGTATTGTTGGATCCCGTACCGGCAATGACAGGGATCCTGCCCGCTGTCTTCTCAACAGTGTAGCGGATCGCCTCGAGATGTTCGTCATCCTCGAGGGTCGGCGCCTCGCCGGACGTTCCGCAGATAATGATCGCGTCTGTGTGGCCAGCGATCTGGTCCTCGATCAGCGCGCCCAGTACGTCATAGTTGATCTCTCCGTTGTCTTTCATGGGCGTTACAATAGCGACACCCGCTCCTTTGAAAATAGCCATTTCGATTCTCCTTTATTTTTAGACTTATACTCACATATTACACAGGATTTCCTGTTTACATTCCGTGTCCGAGCGCGATCATATAGATCAGATAGTAGATGCCGGATAACAGGTGCAGCGCCAGGACAATAGTAGCCAGTATAAATCCGACGCCTCTCTTGTTGCCTGTCATCTGCTCGCTGAAGTAGAGTTTGAGATAACTTCTGACTGCGGTATACCAGACCAGATAGACTGCCAGCATGTATCCCCACGAGAAGTTTCCGTGGTAAGTTCTTTCTCCTTTTTCAGCCAGGAACAGTCTCCACACAAGCCCCCATAAGAGCATCAGCCACGCGAAAATATCGCCCCAGGTCACGCTCTTTCTGATCGCCGAAAGGACCAGCATGAGGAGAGGGAAGGCCAAAAGGAGCAGCATGGAGATTGGTATGGAAGGGGTTCTGGCTCCCGCCACCACGAAAGGCGCGATCGTAATGCCGCCGGATTTGGAATTCCCGCCGTAGAAGGCAATGACGAACTGAAGGATCATGACCGCCAGGGAGGGAAGGCACATGAGCATGAGCTGAATGGCCGTTCTGAGATTCTTTCCCTTGTACATGATCAGCCAGATGACCATCAGCGTGAAGATCGCGGGGTAGAACACCTGGACAAAACTCGGCTTGGCAAGGCAGGAAAGGATCAGCAGGATCGACGTAAATACAGCTCTTCCTGCCGGAATACTGTTCTCAAACTCCTCCTTCTTCGCCTGCATGACTATGGATGCTGTCAGGACAAAGATCAGGAGCGCGAGCGGTCTGACCGCGATCGTTGTGGGATTGTGCCAGATATTCGGGGAGCCCTGTCCCAGATACGGTTCTTTATTGAACATGGGCACATAGATCGCGCCGACAAGGTGCAGCACAAGATCAAGTCCGGCGATCTCGTGGGATTCAAGGCCCGGTACCGTTCTTCGTATTGTCGCAAAAGCAATGATATAAGTCAGCACAATGAACATTCCGGAAACCAGCCCGGCCGCGATCTCCACTCTGCAGTGAAGGATCTTCACTGCCGCGTAGGTTAGCAGATGCCAAAGCGGCTCCGGGTGGGCCTTAAAGAGGCCGATCGGATCTCCGGGCGTAAGGCTCAGGGCGATCTCTTCGTGCGGACCGTAATCGATGCCTACCAGTGCTGTGAGAAAACCGCAGGTGAACAGGATCATCAGGCTGATCGCGATCAAGACCCATCCTGTTCCGCTGATCTTTCTCTTATCTGTATTTTCCATAAACGTCCTCCTGAGTCAGCAGTTTATAAACTTGCATATGTAATCATTATACGCTATTTTCCTTCTTCCGACAGACTGAACCGAACTTTATTTCTTCCTATTGCCTTTTTGTGTCTCACGCTTTATTTGCCCGCGCCAAATGCTGTTGTATAATAAAAGCAGTTCATTTGTGAAATACGGAGGTACTGTAATGTCTTATTATTCATCCGATGACCCGCGCTCCTATTCCTCCGGCCGCATCAGGCCTGCAGCGGTTTTATTCTGGATCCTGATCATACTCGCGCCCTTTATAAGCGCTGCTCTTTTGCAGCTTCTGACGGGCACCTCCGCGCTCAGGCTGGACGCCTGGAACACCACATGGAATGACGAAGTCGGTTATTATCGCGTGATCCGTCTTCTCCGCTACGAGTTCTATCCCAGAGGCATGTATGGCTTCAATGAAGACGCGCCCGCGAATCTGGCATACGGGCCCTACAATATCTTTACCTACCTGCCCTATTTTGTCCTGTCATTCTTTACAGGCGTGGAGAACCACAACTTCATCTATTACAGCAATGCTGCCCTCGCTGTTCTGGCCGGCCTTTTCTACGTCCTTTTAGTGCGCCCCAGGGCAAGAGAGGGCTTCTTCACCGTGCTCTTTCTGGTCACCTACCTTGTAGCGGGACGCTACGTCTGGTCCGGCATGACAGAGAGCAGTTACAACTTCTTCCTGATCCTGTTCACGGCGCTTGTACTGTGGATGATCAGGCATCCGTTCGCGCCGGCCTCTTCGCAGAAAGCGGCCCTGTTCGCGATGATCCTGATCGTCTTCTTCTGGAACACGATGCGCCCGTATTATTTTCCGCTGCTCCTGATCCCCGTATACATGATCTTCAGGCAGAAGAGTGCCCTCTCCGGCGGCGCCAAAGCGCTTTTCTTCCTGCTCTGCATTCTCTCTGCGGCAGCTTCGGTAGGCCTGTTTTTCTTCTTTACGGGATATAACGTCGCGCGTTATTTCTTCGACAGCACACAGACAGAGACTTTGAAACAGCTGCTCAGCACGGGATCCCCGGTAAAGATGGCTGAGCAGATCCTGCACGCCAATCTGGATGCTCTGCGGGAGATCAGGGGCTATCTGTCCGACAGCCGGTGGGCAGGAGGCATCCCCTTACTGTATTTTGCCCAGTCTGTACTGCTGCTGATCCTTTTGATCCGCTCCCTGTTTGCGGGCGATAAAAAAAGAGACGGCCGCTGCGCCGTGATCTTCTTCATGCTGCTTGGAGGCGCCGCAATCTATGAGGCCAACGTCGTCCTGTACAGCCCTGTACAGCTGCACCGCATGATGCTGTCCGTCACTCTGGCTTACGGGCTCCTTCTCATTGAACTCGGCGGGGAAAAGAACAGGATCGGTTTCGAACGGATCGCCGGCGAGATCGCGCTTTTGGCGGTAATGGCTTTCTTCGTTGTGAGGGCCCCGGAGAACTTCCGGCTGCCGCAGATCGACGCGAGTACGCTGAGCGCCGCGGACGAGCAGGCGCTGGAGATCGAATTCCGCGGGCTCCTGCCTCTTGAGAATGATCCCTGGGACAACACCATTGCCAAGCTTCCCGAATCCGAAGACCTGCAGTGGGAATACATGCTTCCCACCTATACATCCCTGAACGTGTGCCAGACCGCTGTTTTGGAGAAGCTTCTGACAGATGGCAGTGTACGCAGCAAGTTTGTTCTTCTCTCCGAAAAGTCGGACCTGAATAAGCTCTGCGAAAAGCAGAAATACCGTGTCGTCTGGCAGGGCTACGGCAGGATCATGTACCAGACTAGAGATTAGGGACATTCAGCTGCCGTTTCTGTAATAACGCCTCGGAAGGGTTCACGCAATGAAACCATTTAATAAAAACAATCTCAACACCCCCTGGGTAGCATACACGATCGCAACCTGCTCCGCGGTAGTCCTCTTCTCGATCCTGACGCATCTGGACGTCATCGGGAGCGCTCTGCGCGGCATGGGAGCCTTTCTGTTCCCTATTGTTCTCGCCGCGATCATCGCCTATATCCTTAATCCGCTGGTGGATGTCTACAAGAAGCACCTTTTTGCGAATGTACCTTCGGAGCGTCTGCGCGGCAATCTCTCTGTTTTTGGCGCGATCCTTTCCTTCCTGCTTGTGACTCTGATACTGCTGGTATCCCTGATCCCGCAGGTCATAAGCGGCATCGTACAATTCGTAGGCAACTTCGACAGCTATGCCAGTTCCATGCAGCGCCTTCTGGGACGCCTGAATGACTACGCTTTGGAAATGAATCTCGACATATCGGGGCTGATCAACTCCAGCGGAAGTATCCTCGACACGCTCAGTTCTCTGCTGCCCAGAAGCCTGAACAACATTGTAAATACCTCTATCAATCTGACCAAAAGTATCTTTGAGGCATTGGTTTCCTTCATTCTGGCGGTATATTTCCTAAGCGCCAAGGATAATCTCAAATCCAGTTTCAAATTCCTCCTCGAGTCGGTCCTCTCTCCCACAGTCTACCCCGGCACGATAGAGTTTCTGAAGAACTGCCATAATATCATGCTCCGCTATATCATCTTTGACGTGTTGGACGGCATCATTATCGGTGTCTCCAACGGCCTCTTCATGGCGGCTGCAGGAATGCCTTATGTGGTCCTTGTTTCCGTGCTGGTAGGCGTCACGAACCTGGCTCCGACCTTCGGTCCCTTCGTCGGAGGCATTGTGGGCGCACTCATCCTGCTGCTTGTCAACCCCTGGTACGCCTTGTGGTTTCTTCTCTTTACTCTGATCCTGCAGACCATCGACGGCTATATTTTAAAGCCCAAGCTCTTCGGCGATAACCTTGGCGTTCCTGCCGTCTGGGTCCTGGTATCCATCATCTTCTTCGGAAGACTCTTTGGTGTTCTCGGCGTCATTATTTCGATCCCTCTGGCCGCCATTGTGAATTACATCTACCAGACCCGTATTGTCAACAGGCTCCGGAAGCGCCGCGAGAACAATGAACTGCAGCGGAGCATCCTTAAGGCGAAAGAGTCGGAGAGGGATAAATCCGTTGATGAATAAAAAGAGGGCGTTGTTCTTGCTGATTGGCCAGCAAGGGCAGCGCCCATTTTTGATTGCGATCCACATCTTTCTGTTTCGGTACAGAAGCTCTTAAATCGTATATACTCGTCCCTACATGTCGGTTCTGACTGATGAGTTCCTACCTGCTGAGTTCCGTATATTGTATTTTTCGGCACAGAAGCATCGATAACAAAAAAGTGCGTACATGAATTCTTCTGCTGCCAGACTTTGCACTGACATCTTCAAGAGATTCTTTATTATTCAGGGACGTAAGTGTGCTCAAATTAAGCTTCTGTGCCGAATTTCCAGCAGCCCTTGCAACAGATCAGTCATCGCACACCTTTCCATACGGCATTTGTGGATGTAATTCTTCTAAAATTGTCATTCTGTACCGAAACCTCTCCATCAGATTTGAAATAAAGCCAAAAAGGATGGTACGCACAGACAAGCTGCATCACAATAAAAAAAGCTGCCGCATCAAGCGGCAGCCTTTTGTTAATACAATCCAATATCAATCTCTGCGCTTTCCTGTGATAGACAGGATCCTGACGAACAGGTTCACGACATCCAGATAGATGTCAGCAGCGCTGTCGATCGCGTTGTCGAGAGTCTTGGGATACTGCTGGGCTCTGTTCCAGTCAAGGCCGATGTAACCGCAGAAGATCAGGGCAACGATGTAGTCGATGAAGCCCAGCGGAATGCGGAAGAGGATACTTCCGACAAATTCCACGAGAATGCATCCTAAAAGAGAGATGATCAGCGTTCTGCCCAGGTTCTGGAAGAAAGCGGGATACAGCATGGACAGGATGACCATGATCACTGTTACAAGGCCGGTCGCGATGAAAGCGTAGGCAACGGAATTTCCGGAAAAGGCCGTCACATAGTATGTGAGCAGAAGTCCCATGGAAACCGCCATGCCGGTAAAGCCCGCGAAGCTCACGGCCGGGCTGTCAGACCTGTGGACCAGGTAAGAGCATCCCAATGTGCCGGCAAAATACAGCACGATTACCAGAACGTAGTTAAGAGACAGGATCTGGTAAGTAAAAAATGTGGCCATCACGA
>CAMKAA010000064.1 GCA_946410365.1 uncultured Lachnospiraceae bacterium
CCGTGTCCGGGAAAGACTTCCGGTACGGTGTCTTTTTTTATGTAATAATATCTCTTCTTAAAAGGACAGGCGCCCCGCTTTACAGCAGGGCGCCTGATTCTTCTGCTCTTAAGAGACTATTCGGCTCCTTATCACATCAGTTTGCGGAACATTGCCTCGTAGTCAGCCAGAGATGCCTCTCTGGGGTTGCCGGGCGCGCAGGCGTCAGCCGCAGCGGACTCGCAAAGGAAAGGAAGATCCTCTTCTCTGAGTTTCTCAAGCTTGGTCGGGATTCCGACATCAACAGAGAGCTGCTGAACTGCGTCGATCGCAGCCTTGCGATAGGTCTCCTGATCCATGCCGGTCGTATCGATATCAAATGCCTCAGCGATCGCTTTATACTTCTCGCCTGTAAAGTCTTTGTTGAACTCCATGACGATAGGAAGCATCATAGCGCATGCTACGCCGTGAGGTGTGTCATAGACAGCGCCCAGGGTGTGTGCCATGGAGTGCGCGATTCCGAGACCGACATTGGAGTAAGCCATAGCGGTGACATACTGTGCCAGAGCCATTCCTTCGCGTCCGTCGGGGTCATTCTGAACAGCCTTACGCAGGTTCTTGGCAATGAGCTTGATCGCCTCGAGATCCAGGCAGTCGGAAAGTTCCCATGCGCCCTTGGTGGTGTAACCCTCGATCGCGTGGGTCAGAGCGTCCATACCGGTGGATGCCGTAAGGCCCTTGGGCATGGAGGACATCATGTCGGGATCGACTACTGCCACGTCCGGGATATCGTTAGGGTCTACGCACACGAATTTTCTCTTCTTCTCAACGTCTGTGATGACGTAGTTGATCGTGGACTCAGCGCCTGTTCCGCCGGTGGTGGGAACAGCGATCGTGAATACTGTGCGCTTCTTGGTGGGTGCTACGCCCTCAAGGGAACGTACATCGTAGAACTCGGGGTTATTGACGATAATGCCGATGCCCTTGCCGGTGTCCATGGAAGAGCCGCCGCCGATCGTGATCATGAAGTCAGCGCCGGAAGCCTTGTAAGCGTCAACGCCTTCCTGAACGTTCTCGATCGTGGGATTGGGCTTGATATTGGAATAAACTTCAAATTCGATTCCGTTCTTCGCAAGAAGATCCGTGACCTTCGCGGTGACGCCGAATTTCACCAGATCCGGATCGGAAGCTACGAACGCTTTCTTAAATCCCTTGGATGCTACGATCCCGGGGATCTCATTGATTGCGCCGTGTCCGTGGAAAGACATTGCGTTGAGCACAAAACGATTTACTGCCATACTCGATACCTCCTGAATACTTAATACTATTGGAATCACCCCAAATACCGATTCCATATTTACATTATATCGCAGGTTTTTCTTTATTATTGTTAATAATTTGTTAATTCAGGGAATTTTCTTCCCGATTCTCTCCTGCCGAACTGTCTATTTTAACTCGCCGAAATATATTAGTCCTTTTGACTATTATTCTATTGACGCCGTCATATTTTGGTGTTATTGTAATTATAGTCAATAAGACTATTATTCCAATACAGGAGGACAAAGGAAATGAATACTATGTTTAACGGAATGTTCATGAAAGTTCAGAAAGGGCTGTGCATGCTGTCCCCCTGCGGGATCGCGATCAAGACTTCCTCGGGTTACAGGAGTTACGATACCGGATCCGGGAAACTTCGCAACTGTGACAATCTGGTCTTCAGCTTCGGCGACGGATTGTTCTTCGTGATCCCGTCCGCCAAGGTTAAACCCGGCGATATCATCCTGAACGGAGGCAAACCGGCCTGCGTGAGGAAAGCCGGCAGGGACAGCATCGAAGTGATCAACTACGAGACCTCCGCAGTGGAGACGCTCCTTCCCGAGCGCCATGTGTTTATGGGCAACACCTGGTTCTACGGCAAGATCGTATCCCTTTTCGGAGACGGTTCCTCCATCTGCGGCAAAGGCGGTCTCACCAAGATGATGAAGCTAATGATGATGAGCAGCCTCTTCGACAATGCCGGCGCAGCGGCGGACGGTACAATGGCAGCTCCCGGCATGGGAAATATAAACGCGATCATGCCTCTCCTGCTCCTGAAAGGCGGCGGATTCGACGATCTGTTCGGAGGCCTGTTCGATGAGGATGAGAAGGACACTGAAGGCGGCGATAAAGACACTGAAGATGACGGGGATCTCCTCTTCTAAGGGGTCATTACCCGAAAGCAAAGTCACTGTTTTGACAAAATACAGATAATAAGGAGGCTTACGATGGGCGGAGGATATTGGAAAAGAGAGGATTTTGCCAGATATTCGGCAGGAATGGGAAGGACCGTCAGATCTGACGGGCATATCGACACCTCCGGAATGCGGAGCGCCCAGGATATGTACCGGGCAAGAGGGCTGGATCCGGATCTTAGCCCCTACAAGGTAATGCGGGAGTGCTGCGACAGCGATGAACATCCGGATACAGTTCCTGTGATCCTGGCATTGGATGTCACCGGATCCATGGGCGGAGCGCTGCTCAAGACTGCATCTTCCCTCGGTGTGATCATGCAGAATATTCTGGACAAGTACAAGGACGTGGAATTCATGGTCATGGGCATCGGTGATCTGTCCTATGACCGGGGACCGATCCAGATCTCCCAGTTTGAGTCGGACATCCGGATCGCGGAGCATCTGGACAAAATATGGTTTGAGCGCGGCGGCGGCGGCAACAGCTTCGAATCCTATACAGCCGCCTGGTACATGGGACTGCACCACACCGCACTGGACTGCTGGAAAAGAGGAAGAAAGGGTATCATCATTACCCTTGGCGATGAGCCGCTCAATCCCTATCTGCCCGGCGCACGCCTTGAGCAGCTGACCGGGGACATTCTTCAAGGAGATGTAGAGACTCGGGAACTATACCGGAACACACTGGAAAAATTTGAGATCTTCCATGTTGCTATTGATGATCCCGGAGACTGCTACAGGCGGTACGCAGGTCAGATCAGAAGCAGTTTCGGCCCTCTTCTGAAGAAACGGCTGCGCGTTTCAACACTGGATAAACTGCCCCGCACTATTTTGGAATGTCTGGAAGAATGCGGGATCGGCAGGGAAACGCACAATGACGAGGCAGCTGTCGTCGGCACAAAGACGGAAAAAAAGGACCGTGGAATCTTCGGATTGTTCAGCGGATTAGGCACGGCAAGCTGGTAACACGGCCAAAAAGGAGGAACCATGCAGAACATCAAGTTGATCATAGGTGCTAATTACGGGGACGAGGGCAAGGGGCTGGCAACAGATTTCTTTGGCGCCAAGGCAGCGGGGAGATTCAATACGATCAATGTTCTGACTAATGGAGGCCCCCAGCGAGGACACACCGTGGAACTGTCCGACGGCCGCCGGCATGTGTTCAAACACTTCGGAGCGGCGTCCTTTCGGGGCGCCGCGAGCTACTTCGCCGAACAGTTCATCGTAAACCCAATGGAATTCATGCGGGAGTATGACGATCTGCGCGCGATCCACGAGGCTCCGGAAGCATATATGAATCACCGCTGCCGCTTCTCCACTCCCTGGGATATGTTGACAAATCAGCTGTTTTTAGAAAAGAACGGTCTCCACAACAGCTGCGGATTCGGGATCTGGGAGACTGTACTGCGCTATCAGAAAGGATTCGGGATTTCCTTCGGGGCCTTTGCTGCCATGAACAGGGAAGACCGGATCGCATATCTGCGGAGGGTAAGAGACGGCTATTTCGCGGAACGGGTCCGCGGCCTTAATGCTGCGGATTTCTTTTTCCGGGATGAACTGCTTTGCCGCTTTGAGCAGGACTGCGAATCGATGCTGCTCCTCTGCCCTCTTCGGGATGACGAGTATCTCAGACACTATCAGACTGTTCTTTTTGAAAATGCCCAGGGACTTCTGCTTGATGGCAACTCCCTCGAGGGACAGGAATTCACCACTCCATCCACAACGGGCTCCGGAAGGGTCACAGAAGCCGCAGAGCGCATATTCCGGGGCGCAGATATCGAGGTCTGTTATGTAACCCGCTCCTATCTCACAAGGCACGGCGACGGACCGATGGAAGGTGAATTCACAGCGCGGCAGCTGCAGGCGGTCCTGCCCGGCATAAAGCCTGACGCCACAAACGTTGAAAACCGTTTTCAGGGAAATCTTCGATATGGTATGATGGACGTGAATCTTCTGGCAGAAAGGATCCGAAAAGATTTCGACCGTTGTCCCGACAGCTCCGGAAACCGATACCGTTCTTCTTTGATGGTCACACATCTTAATGAATATGCGGGCATCGACGCCGAAAGCCTTGCGCAGCGGTTCGGAACTCTTTATCTGTCGGATGGCAGAACCAGCGGTGACATTCACATTTTTTAAAAGGCAGGCACACAGCATGCAGTCAGAACAGCAATATCTGCAGAATTATGATCCGTCGCAGTTCGAGCACCCCTCTGTGACGGTAGACATACTGATCTTCACAGTATCAGACAAGAAACTCCGTCTGCTGCTGATCAGGAGAAATGAACATCCCTATCTGGGAAAATGGGCGATTCCCGGCGGCTTCCTTAAAATGGACGAATCTGCAGACGAAGCTGCTGCCCGCAGGATCCGGGAGGAAGCCGGTGTTGAAAATGTTCACCTGGAACAGCTTTACACTTTTTCTGCCGTGGACCGCGATCCCAGGACCAGAGTCATCTCCATTGCTTACCTTGCCACTGTTCCCGCAGGAAAGCTTCATTTCCTTGCAGGAACCGGCGCGGAAGAAGCTGCGCTCTTTTCAATTGACGGGATTACAGGGGAGAGCGTCGGGGAACAGCCGGAGACCATGGAATCCCGGGCTGCGGAGTCAATGATACTTACCGGACCCGGGGGAGAACTGATCACGGGAAGCGATCTGGCTTTCGACCACGCAGGGATCATCAGGACTGCTGTACAGCGTATGCGCGGGAAACTCGATTACACAGATCTGGCTTTCGGTTTTTTGGAAGATCCGAACTCCTTTACCCTGACCGAACTGCGTCTTATCCATGAAGCGATCCTGGACCACTCTCTGGACATCGGCAACTTCCGCCGCACCATCAAGCGGGAATATGAAGCTTCCGGACGGATCGCCGAACAAGGTCTTGAAAAAGGCTGCGTCGGAAGACCCGCCATGCTTTACAGTTTTATCGGGCCTTCTGGCAGTGGAACAAAAGATTGAAATGCCCGGGAAAGTGTGTTAAAGTTCATTAATATGCTAATTTGTCAGTTTTTTACATAATCATTTAGATATTTAAATATGAAGCGAACAGCAATTATAAGAATAGCCGGATTCCTGTTGATCTTCGTGATACTTCTGGAGATCTTCTGTGTTTTATTTGATGGCGGCTATTGGTTTGAAAAAAAGTTCATTTATGACCGCAACGCGCGGATGGCCGCTTTTGAACTGGAGCAGAAAGGCCAGATCAACGTGCTCAATATCGGAGACAGCCTCAGCACCACTTCGCTGGCGCCCATGGAGCTGTACAGAGACTACGGATATACTTCCTATAACCTCGGGCAGGACCTGCAGACTCCGATCGAAAGCTATTATGCCCTTAAGACTGCTCTGAAGACACAGCCGATCAAGGCTGTCCTCTATGAGGGACACAATCTCTTCACCAGCACACCGGATTTCGAGTTTCCCTCATCACTCCTCTCAGAAAGCCTTAAGACCGATTTTCCCTTCCTGCGTTTTCATTATGTCTGGCTCAAATACTGGAAGCCCCGCAGCATAAGACACTACTTCAAGGGTTTTCTGGTAAATGACGGCCATGACGGTTACACAGGAGGCGAATACTACGACTGGAACAGCACTGAGCGCCACTGGATAAACAAATACTATGTAGCTGTTTTGAAGAAAACCGTAGAGCTGTGCCGCCGCAACGGCATTGCATTCGTTCTCTACAGCGCGCCTTCCCCTGTGTGTTATCATTCCATTTCTATTCACAACAGCCTTGCCGACCTCGCTGAGGAGATCGGTGTCGATTACCTGGACGCCAATTATGACAGGGATAAGATCGATATGGACTGGAAGACGGATACCCACGACTGCGGAGACCACCTCAATCTGAGCGGTTCGAGGAAGATGACCAACTATCTCGCGGATTACCTCGTGAGCAGCACGGATCTTCCGGACCACAGAAACGATCCGGATTTCCGGAACTGGACAGATCTCTGGGATCCTTACGCGGAAGAGATCATTCAGATGGAGAACATTT
>CAMKAA010000065.1 GCA_946410365.1 uncultured Lachnospiraceae bacterium
GTCCGGATCGTCCTTCTGCACAATCATCCCAGCGGTGACCCCAGCCCCAGCAGAGAGGACATTATTTCAACAAGACAGGTCCGAAAGGCAGGGGAGATCTTAGGGATCATCCTGACGGATCACATTATAATCGGAGACCTTTCCTACTGCAGTATGAAAGAGATGGGATTACTAAACGATGAAACTACTGAATCTTAAGAGCCGTTCGGTTTTACTGGCGCTTTTTTCCGTCATATTGGCACTGACCCTTGTCGGACGCCTTTATTATCTTCAGATCCTGCGCGGCGAGGATTACGCACAGTCTTTCGAGGAAAGTGTGACAAGGACTGTCAGTATCCCCGCGGCAAGAGGAAGGATCCTCGACAGAAACGGAATTGTGATCGCGGATACCGTTGCCTCGCATAATGTCACTATCGTGGACAATACCGGCAATACGAGAGAAGAAAACGACAGGCTCAACGCGATCATCATTAAGACTCTGCAGATCCTCGGTCAAAACAGCGAGAAAACAGAAGGAGATTTCGGAATATCCTGGAACGGCTCCGGGTATGTCTTTAATTACGACGGCTTTGAACATCTCCGTTTTCTCGCAGATGTATACGGCTATCCCCTCACAGATACTCTGAGTGAGGAAGAGAGAGCGGCATCGGCGGAAGATGTGCTTCTTATGCTGGCAGACCGTTACAGGATCAGCCGGGACATGAATACGCCGGATCAGGCTCATATTTTCCTCGATACGGTCGTCACCCGCTACCGCCTGGCGCTCAATGCATTTCAGAAATATGTTCCCACAGTTCTTGCACGGAATGTCGGCCGCGGCACTGTGGATGAGATCATTGCCGACAGCAGCCTTGACGGCGTGAGCATCGCAAACGATTATAAGCGCGTATACAACGACAGCCAGTACCTGTCCGCAGTGACGGGATATACAAGCCTTGTCAGCGCACAGGAACTTGAAGAATACGGAGATCTCTACGACTCGGGAGATTACATCGGAAAAGTAGGCATTGAGGCCAGTATGGAAGAGATTCTCCGGGGGAAGAACGGCTATCGGGAGATCAGCGTCGATAATCTCGGAAGAGAGCAGAATGAGATCTCCTATGTCCGTCCCGTGGAGGGAAATGACGTCTGGCTCACCATCGACAGCGAACTTCAGAAAAATATCTATAAGATCCTGGAGATGAATATGAGAAACATCATTCTGTCCAAACTGACGGATGCGGTCACCTCTTTTGAGATCACAGCGGAAACGGACGGATCAGATATTCTTATTCCCGCGGCGGACGTATACGGATCTCTTCTGAGTTATAAGATCGACAGAGATCATTTCCGCGCGGAAGATGCCACAGACAATGAGCGTCAGATGCAGGGTATACTTGACGCATACCTCGAAAGCGTCAAGGAGGGTATCCGATCAGAACTTCAGACAGGCAGGACATCCTTTAGCGCGCTCACAGCGGAATACCAGGAATATGCCTCCTACATCAGCAGGGCTCTGTTCGACAGAGGCGTGATCGACACTTCCCTGGTGGACGGGGACGACGATATCTACAGGGGCTGGACTGCGGGCAGTTCGGTTTCCCTCGGTGAATTCCTCTACCATGCCGCAGCGGAAGACTGGATCGACACAGAAATCATAGGCGCGGACTCCGATGATACGGACGATATTTTCAATACACTAACCGCATATATTCTTGAGGAGCCCTGCGAAGACTACAGTTTCGGCAATATCGTGTGCAGGTATCTCATGGAATCCGGAGCCGCAAACGGAGAACTGGTGTGCAAGGTCCTGTTCGATCAGGGCATCTATGATCCCTCGGAATCCGAAAGGGAAGGTATTGAAAACGGAAAAAGAAGAGCGGCTTATAACTATGTAAGACGCATCATCGAAAACGGCAGCCTGACTCCCGGCGATCTGCACTTGTATCCTTTCAGCGGTTCGATCGTCGTAACGGATCCTTCAGACGGATCAGTGCTCGCGCTTGTGAGTTACCCGGGCTACGACTGCAACCGCCTTGCGGAAAGCAGTTACATGGATACGATCAAGCGCAATCCGTCAAGGCCCATGCTCAATCATGCCACCCAGCAGAGAACTGCTCCCGGTTCCACTTTCAAAATGGTGACTGCGGCAGCAGGAATCGGAGAGGGCGTGATCAGTACCCGCGATACAGTGGACTGCTATGACATTTTTGACAAAATTGAGCCGTCCCCGGCCTGCTGGATCTATCCTGACGGGCACGGCTGGCAGAACATGCAGAACGCGATCACCAATTCCTGCAACACTTACTTCTATGAAGTAGGATACAGGCTCGGCGGCCTGGATGGCGGCTTCAGCAACGACACAGGCATCGAGCATCTTTCAAAATATGCCTCTATGTACGGACTCGACAGAAAGTCCGGCGTGGAGATCGAAGAAGCTGATCCGTCTGTAGCGACCAAAGACGTTGTCCGTGCCGCGATCGGACAGTCCAATAACGGATACACCACTGCAGCCCTCGCAAGATATGTCTCTGCAGTCGCTTCCAGGGGAGACGTATATGATCTGACTCTCCTTGATCACTCCGAGGATAAGAGCGGAACTGTACTCGAGAAGTATTCCTCCAAACCGCTCGATTCCATTGAGATCGATGATTCCTATTGGGAGAGTATTACTCAGGGAATGAAGAGAGTCTGCAGTTCAAAATACGGATTTTCTTCTATTTACCGCAGCTCTGAAGAAGGATCCAGAGAAAGGATCAACGCGGCAGGAAAGACCGGAACAGCTCAGCAGGGCTACAACACCCCCAACCATGCGCTGTTTCTTGGTTATGCTCCTTTCGACGAACCCGAAATAGCGATAGCTGTGCGCATTCCGAACGGATACAGCTCAAGTTATGCGGCTCTGACGGCAGCTCAGGTGATGCAGTACTATTTTGACCCGGATTCTCTGTCCGGCATCCTTTCCTCGGATGATATCCCTGTTTATGAGAATGGTGATTAAAAATGAAAAAGAAAAAAAGCAGTTCAATATCCGGGAATATCAAAAGAGCATCGGGGATCGACCCTGTCCTTGCCGTCTCAGTGATCCTGCTGAACCTTATGGGACTCATGTCCATAAGGAGTATAACCGAGATCTCGGGAAGCAATAGTATTCTGGTCAAGCAGGCGGCGGGCAGTGTTATCGGCATCGTTCTGATGATCGCCCTCAGTCTCGTCGACATAAAAAAGATCACGAAATACTGGAAGATTTTCTATGCCCTGACCGTTATTTCACTTCTTGCAGTGCTTGTTTTCGGCTCTTCCGGCGGCGGAGCAAGAAGGTGGATCACCATAGCCGGACTCACTTACCAGCCCTCTGAACTGGCAAAAATATTATTGATTTTATTTTATTCTGAGTACATAATTGAAATGGAGGGAAAATTTGCCCGGCCGCTGGTCTATATTTTCAGTGCTCTGCTGATTCTTCCGCCGTTCTTCATGATCCTCAAGGAACCGGATCTGTCAACCAGTATCATGATCTTTCTCATCTTCTGTGTGATCCTGTTTGTCGCAGGAATTGATCGTAAGATCGTGGCGGGAGTAACAGCCGCCGCAATACCGGCAGCATTTATTATCGTTTACTTATCTCTGATCGGCGATATGCCGTTTCTTGGCGATTACCAGCGTCAGAGAATACTGGCCTGGCTGCATCCCGAGGATTACGCTTCCTCAACGGCGTATCAGACAATGAATTCCATGACTGCGATCGGATCCGGTCAGCTTATCGGGAAAGGCCTTCATGTCGATGAATCAAGTACTCTGCTCGGCACAGGCTTTATTTCGGAATCCCAGACTGATTTTATCTTCGCAGTGATAGGAGAGCAGCTCGGTTTTTTGGGATGCTGCATTATGATCCTTCTGATCACCGTTGTTGCGGTCCGCTGTTATCTGATCGCTTCTGAAAGCTCCTGTAAGCGTGACAGGATCATCGCTGCAGGTATGGCCTCCTGGATCGGATTTCAGAGCTACATCAATATTGGGGTCGCCACCGGACTCCTTCCCAATACCGGGATTCCGCTTCCCTTTGTAAGCTACGGACTGACAAGTCTTATCTGCCTGTATTTCGGCCTGGGACTTGTACAAAGCATTTACTTAAATAATCATCTGAAAACTGCATCTGAACAAACTGTGAACTAAAGGGAGAGAGCAATGAGAATTGCACTGATTGCACATGATGCGAAAAAAAAGCTGATGCAGAATTTCTGTATCGCATACAGAGGTATTCTTAGCCGCCATAAATTATATGCCACAGCTACAACGGGAAGACTGATCGAAGAGGTCACAAACCTCAATATCCACAAGCATCTCGCAGGTCATCTCGGCGGCATGCAGCAGATCGGGGCACAGATCGAGCAGAATGAGATAGATCTGCTCATCTTTCTGCGCGATCCGCTCAATCCCAAGAGGCATGAGCCGGATGTAAACGATGTTGTCAAGCTCTGTGATATGCACAATATTCCAATGGCTACCAACCTTGCGACTGCAGAGCTGTTGATCAAATCTTTGGACCGGGGAGATCTTGAGTGGCGTGAAATGTACAAGTAAGAATTTAAAACTGATTTTTATCGGCGCATTTTTATGCGCCGCTTTAACCGGATGCGGAAGAGTCATCAATGACGATTACGAGAGTATGCTGGATTCCGAGCAGATCAATCCTATGGTGACTTCTCAGGAGTCCGTGCTCAAAGAGAAATCCTTTGCGTATGACCTGTGTCTTCCTGAAGACACGAAGGCACCGGGCGGCTCGGATCTGTCTGTGGGAACTGCCGGGCTTTTCGATCTCGGCAGCCGTAATACGATCTATGGATCCGACCTTACAACGAGGGTCTATCCCGCAAGTACCACCAAGCTCATGACCGCGCTCGTCGCGCTCAAGTACGGCAGTCCTTCTCAGAAGATCACGATCTCTGAAAACGCGGCATATCCCGGAGCAGATGCGCAGCGTCTGGTACTGGAACCGGGAGACTCTATGTCTCTGGAACAGGCGATCAATTATCTTCTCGTGTTTTCCGCCAACGACGTCGCGATCGCGATCGCTGAGAATATCGGCGGAAGTTATGATGAGTTCGTAAACCTCATGAATACGGAAGCCAGAGCCATTGGGGCGACAGGCACGCATTTTACCAATCCTCACGGACTTCATGACGAAGATCATTATACAACGCCTTATGATCTGTATCTGATCCTCAATGAAGCTGTGAAATACGATCTGATCAGGAAAATACTGCCTCAGGCGGATTATAACACCATGTTCGTGGGGCCTGACGGCTCCAACAAGAGCATCGCTGTAAGGGCGACAGACGCCTATCTCACAGGGGATGTGGATGCCCCTGAGGGGATCACTGTGCTGGGCGGCAAGACGGGCACTACAGAACCTGCCGGCCACTGCCTCGTCATTCTGTCTGAGAATGCGGCCGGAAATTATTTTATTTCTGTCGTTATGAAGACAGAATCCCTTGATGAGCTCTATTCGGACATGAATCTGCTGCTGTCTGAAATACCGAATTAGCGGTTGTATTTTAAAAGCGGATAAACTATAATGAAACCAACAATTCCCTGTTTTTTAAGGAAAACAGGGAATTCCCATCATTACATACAGGAGGGTGAGTCCATTGGTTCAATTAATCATCGGCAACAAAGGAAGAGGGAAGACAAGGTATCTTCTTGAGAAAGTCAACTCCGAAGTAAAGGATACGCTGGGTAATATCTGCTATCTGGATAAAAGCTCCAAGCATATGTTTGAACTTAACAACCGCGTTCGTCTGATCAATGTTTCGGATTTCGCGATTGAGAATACAGATGAGTTTATCGGTTTTATCTGCGGTATCATTTCTCAGGATCATGACTTGGAACAGATGTACTTTGACAGCTTTCTGAAGATTGCTCATCTGGAAGGCCAGGATATTACTGCTACAATCAAGCGTATTCAGAAGATTGGAGATATGTTTGGTGTCAGTTTCATCATCAGCATCGCAATGGACAAGGAAGAAGTTCCTGCTGAATTCGAGGAACTGATCGCAGTCGCGCTTTGATCAATATGATTACGGAGGGCCTTGGGAATCAAGCATTTCCAAGGCTCGTTTTATTCTGCAGTGTGACTGCGGAAATAACCTCCATTACCTGTCACAGATCCGGAGGTAAACGATTTTGACGGATAAACAGCCTACGGCAAGAACAATTCCATA
>CAMKAA010000066.1 GCA_946410365.1 uncultured Lachnospiraceae bacterium
TGCAGACCTCTTCATTTGCCTCCGCCAGAGAAGAAACATCGGGAAGCGCGCTCAGAAATCTCTGATAATAGCTCTTCACTGCTTCCACTCTGGTCTGCTGCAGCATGATCTCCGAAAGCCATACATGATAGGGTGAAGGGTCATCTCTCCACGGCAGTTCTCTTCGGTTATGAGAGTACCAGTTCAGCAGTTCCTCATAAAAAACTTTCATATTTATATAGTTACCGTCATGCCCTTCCGGAATGCTTTACAATGATCATCTCCGCCGCGATCCCTGCATCGATCCTGCCGCTCTTGCTGTCGTGATCGGCTGCAATACAATCGCCAAGCGCCTCTATAAGTTCCTCTGTACTGTACATTTTGAGTGCCGGCTTATATTTTCTGGTTATGACAAATGGAGGAACTCCGACTTTGGACGCGATCTCGCCGTCCGGCATTGTCCCGCTAAGCTCCTTTATCTTGACCAGCTGGCCAAACTGCCTTCTCATAAGACTCAGAATGACCTGCGGGGCAGTTCTCAGCGCGCACAGTTCCATATAGATCCCGAGCGCTTTCTTTCTGTCCCTCAACGCTATGGCTTCGATCATGTCAAATATACGGTCTCTGATCCTGGGGCTGCAGACATCTTTGATATCCTGCTCGGTGATCTCCTTCTTTCCCATGCAATAGCAGCAAAGTTTCTCAGCCTCCCCTGCGATGTTCTGCATGTCTTCTCCTGTAAACTCCAAAAAGAGCGCCAGCGTTCTTCCGCTTACTGAAAACCCGCTCTTTCTGAAGATTCCGCCGGCCCAGGAGCGCAGATCAGCTTCTCCGGGCGTGACGCACTCCAGGACATCTCCCTGTTTTTCCTTCCTGCTCTTAACAATTGCTTTGTAAAGTCGTCCTCTCTTATCAACATTCTCCTCGACGAACACAATGGAGGTGGTGTCGGGAATCTCGGGAATAAAACCTGCGATCTTATCCGCCTCATCAGCTATAGAAGAGGCAGTCTTACTGCCGGTCACGGATTTTGATGCGGATTTCGGGTTCAGCAGTCCGGTGTTTTCCAAAACGATCACTCTCCGGTCCGCAAAAAAAGGAAGTGTCTGCGCCATGTCGATGAGTTCTCTGGCAGTCACATCCGACCCTGTATAGCGTGACAGATTCATCGCGTCCCCGTCTCCCATGAGCGCTTTTACGAGTTTATCTCTGTTTTGCAGCCTTAGATATGCCTGTTCTCCGCACAGGAGATATACTCTTTTCAGATCACCGCTCTTTATCGCCTCATTAAATTGTCTCTGTTCTGCAGCAAAATCGCTCTTTGCCTGTTTGGCGGCCATTTTTATCCCCACTTGATCACTGCGGCTGTCTGCCGCAGTTCTAATCTGTTTTAGTATTAATTTTCATTGAATGATATTCCCTGCGTTTTGTCAATAAAATGTATTAACCAAATACTCACCTCTCCCGTCTGTTGTCACTGAGATCTGGCCGTCTCTTCTCGTATCCAGGATCTCCATTCCCGCCTCCCTGAGCCTTCTGATCGTCTCAGGCGCCGGGTGCCCGTAACGGTTTCCGACACCGCAGGAGATCAGCGCAATGCGCGCGGTTATCTTTTGAAGAAAAAGCTCTGTAGTAGCCCCTTTACTTCCATGGTGTGCGGCCTTGAGTATATCTGTCTGTATCTTTTCTTCTCCCAGATAATTCAACAGATCCGTCTCTCCCTGTCCTTCAAGATCTCCTGTAAGCATTGCCGAAAACCTGTCATAGGACAAAAGCATCGTCACTGAGTACTCATTAGCATCTTCATAAGAAGCATCCAGAGCAGGATGAAGGCATGTTATCTTTAACTTCCCCTTTGAATATGTCATTCCCCTGTGCAGGTAAGTGACCGGTATCCCCTTCTGCCGCGCGAGATTTTCAATCCTGAGATAGATCTCTCCTTTTCGTTCCTCCGCAATTGATGGCATGCCCAGAGATCCGATCCTCAGGCCTCCGGGTGAATCTGCCTGTTCGAGCAGTTCCAGAAGTCCGCTGCAGTGGTCCAGATCATCGTGTGTCATCACGCAGCAGTCGATCTTTGAGATTCCATGATATTTAAGAAAAGGGATCTCTACATTTTCTCCGATCCCCTTCCTTGAAGAACTTCCTCCGTCGATCAGTATCACACTCGCACCGCTCTCGTCGCAGGTCCTGATCAGCAGTCCGTCTCCCTGTCCCACGTCCAACATATAGAGAGCCATGGGCGGTGTATACCTGATCCTGAAGATCATCAGGACCGCTGCGGCACATAAGGCGAAACGAAGCATATGCAATTTCTTTTCTGTTACTGACTTCAGCTTTGAAACTGCCAAAGCGGCAGCGATCAGGAGATAATAGACAATGATCACCCGGTTAGATGGTCTTCCCACTGTCAAAGTATTGAATGGAAGTCTTTGCGTGATCTCACACAGGCCGTCAAAGATCCACAGGACCAGTACCGGAATCTCTCCAACAATTCCGCATATACAGGAAAGTGCGGCTTTCAGAAATGAGCCTTCTGTTATAAAGCCGGCAGCCGCACCAAGGATCAGCGAAATTCCCCCTGTGGTCATCATGAGGGGGGCCATAAAGAGTACGATAATGTTCAGAAATACGGAATACAGCGGAAAAGAGTAATAGAAACACAGATGCACAGGAAGTGTAAAAATCGGTATCGCAATTGGTTTCGCCGGACCCGGCAGTTCCGGCATCATAAGACCTGCGGCAGCTACGGCCGTGAAGGAGAAGAGAAAACCGCTGTGGAAAAGATAACAAGGCTGTTCGATCAAAAGCAGCAGAGCCGCCACCGCCATTGCAGTGAGTGTATCGTAAGTCCTACCCGCAGCCTTTGACACTGCCCTCATCCCAAACATGATCAGCGCCCTTATACATGATGTATGCATTCCCGTCAGCAGTCCATACAAATACAGCAGCAACAGAGTGACCGCACATGACACAAAGACAGGTGCTCGGCATCTTCTTAAAAAAGTGTATATCCCCGAACCGATGAGCGAAATGTGAAGACCGGATACACAGATCACGTGAATTATACCTGCTGCCTGATACTTCTCCTTGATCTGCCTGTCGATCAGTCCGTTCTGCCCAAGCAGCATTGCTTTCATGACCGAAGCGCATCGCCTTCCGTGTCCCCCGTGCCTGTTTCCGAATATCTCATCCGTCAGGTCCGTCAGCTTAGTTCTCAGCTCAAAAATCGCAGACTTTACCGGGTTCTTGCTGCTGTCATAGGCCAGAATATGTGAATCGCTAAGCGTAAACAGATAACCTTCGATCACGCTGTAATACATAAATGAATCAAACTCCCCGTCGTTGGAAGGCTGCCTGAAAAGGCGGATCCTGCCCCTGATCCGCACTTCAGCGCCTTCGTGAGCCCACTCCTTCTGCAGTTCAGGCTCCTCCTCGATGGTACACAACACTTTGTCTCCTCTCATTATCCCGAAAGCTCCCTCTTTGGGGATCTCAGACTCAAGGCTGACATTTCCCAGCGACATCCTGATGTACTGTTCTCCGCCCGGATCTCTGACAGCGTATTCCTTTTCTTCCACGGTCCCCCGAAGCGTAACATATCTTCCATCTGCCTTGGATCCAATGGCAGGTTGAGGAGGTGAGAGAAGGACAGATCCCCACACTGCCGCCGTAAAGAGCATAACAAAAAGACAAACCGGTCTTCGCAAGTTACTCCTCCGTCTGTATTAAATAAAACAAATTATGGATTCTCCCCTGCCGGACCCGGCGCGGGGACGGACCGAACGGTCCTGACCTTTTTATCCTAATCCGTAAAGAAGCAAAATGCAAGACGGTCTCTGAATATAAAAAACGGCCTTCGCCGGGCAAATCCCGGATCGAAAGCCGTTTTTTTATTCTTCTTTTTCCGTATCCGCTCGTCTTTCGACGATCTCCTCGTTCATTTGGAAGCTTCCGGTCAATGGGATCGATTCCATAAAGACCGCATCTGTGTTTCCGTCCACAGAGATCTGAACAGAATCAATAGCGGGCAGTTCGCAGAGCGAATTGACGATCGAATAGAGTGCTGTCTGTCCAAGCACTCCCTCCTGGCCTCGAAGAAACTCGTTGTTCAGGTTCACATAGCATCTGCGGTCCCTTGTGGTGACATTGATCACTTTTGTCGCACTGCTCACCGTGGGATACGCGAAGTTGCCGTTCGGCCCCTGGATGACCTGTTCGATGACGATCCTCTCAAGAGGCATATTGCTGTTGTAAACTACTGTTCTGTACGCATCTACAAGCTTATCACCGCTCTCATTGGCAAAATACAGATGGAGGCGGACTCTCTCATAATTGCGCATTTCCGTGTAGGAGTTGTAGATGAACTGATCCGGTTCCATGATTCCGGGTTCTTCCCCGTCGGCGTCACGGAACGCTTCACCTTCCACCATAAAATAAACTCCGTCCACTTCCGCAAAACTGCATAGTGTATTGATCACAGCTGTCCTCGTCAGTACTTCTTCGACTGCATTCAGGTCATAGTATTCCCCTGAGAGATTCAAAGTTACGATCTTTCCCGCAGTCTCACTCGAAAGAAGCCTGAAGTCAGTGATCGGAGCTCTGAGCGTCATTTCCTTGGGCTGGACGCACAATTTCCCGATCAGTTCCTCAATGATCCTCTCGCGGTCATCTGCCTCGGGAACGTACTCCTGTTCCTGGATACCGTAATCACCCTTATTCAGATAATAGATCCTGATGCCTCTTTTATCAGCGCCCTTCTTGCCGCAGGCTCCCAGAAAGAGACACAGTGTGAACAATATTAAGAATATTCCTGTCTTTCTATTCAAACTTTCTCTCCGGATACGCCGCCTTTAGAAGTTTTCCCTGTCTGGCTGCTTCTCTGCGCTCTCTTTGCGGTTCCGGCACCGGAAGATGTCCCGGAGCTTCCGGAAGTCTTTCTCGCCGCTGTGCCGGCTGAATTCTTTTTTGCTGCTCCTGCGGAAGCCGCTGTTTTCGATGCTCCTGAGGAAGGCCTTTTTTTGGCGGTTCCTGCAGCAGACGTCCTTTTTGCTGTTCCTGCAGCAGACGTCTTTTTTGCGGCTCCGGCGGCAGATGTCTTTTTCACTGAGCTGCCGGAGGACGTCCTGCCAGGAGCGGCTCCGCTCTTTTTGCGGGCAGCTGTTGCTGCTGTCTTTGCGCGGACCTGCCTTCTCTTTTTCTCGTTTCTTCTGATCCTCTCGGACTGTCTTCTGAGTTCGACGGGATGCGCTACATAATTGAGAGGAACAGTCACTGTAAACTTCGTTCCCTCTCCTTCAATACTGCTGACATCTATAGCACCATGATGCTGCAGAATAATGCTCTTTGTTATGGAAAGACCAAGGCCGGTGCCTCCGACTTCCCGCGATCTGGATTTATCGACGCGGTAGAATCTCTCGTAGATCTTGTCAAGGGAATCCTGAGGAATACCCACTCCGGTGTCCTCGACGCTGATATAGAAATTATAGGGATCCGCATTGATCGTGACGCGGACTTTTCCGTGGTCCCTGTTATATTTGATGGCGTTCTCCACTAGGTTCGTGATGACCATGACCATCTTGACCTCGTCGATCTCCGCGTAAACTTCTCTCATGCTGACCATCGTCAGCTCGATGTCTCTCTTTTGCGCGATGGGACGGAGCCTTCTGAGGATCATCTCGACCATCTCGTTGACATTGCACTCCTTGACATTGAGACGGGAATCTTTCCGATCCATACGAACAAGGGTCAACAGTTCAGTAATGATCTGGTTTTCGCGGTCCACCTCATTTTTGATATCGATCATGAACTCCCTGTACATCTCAACAGGTACATTCTCCTGCTGAACCAGAGAATCAGCCAGAACTTTCATGGAAGTCATGGGGGTCTTCAGCTCATGAGATACATTTGATACGAATTCCTGCCTCGATTCGTCCAAGGCGTTCATTCTGGCAAGAACCTGATTAAAGGCTTCAGCTATATGCTCAGTCTCCGCAAATGCAGGGGCCTTAATGGGGTCCGTCGAGTACCCGGCTTTTACTGCGGATATCTCTCCGGAGAGCTTTTCAAACGGTTTCATCAGAACAGTGGACAGAACTAATGAAATCAACAACACCGCCAATATCAGGATCACTTCCAGGAGCATAGCCTTCCGGCTTAATATTCCCAGTGTGTTTCTGATAGAGACGGTGGATACGCTGGCAAGCAGAACACCT
>CAMKAA010000067.1 GCA_946410365.1 uncultured Lachnospiraceae bacterium
GACAAGCTTTTTTCCCCCATCCATTTTCCTATATTCTTTTGTTTGATGGAGTCTTTCCTCTTAAGCAGCATTAATCACACCATCAATTTATTAATAATTTCTGAATGGATGGGCTCCAAATTTTTACAGCCCATCCGATTTGGCGTCAAGCCGGAAGTGGATGGAGAGTTCACATTAGTAAAGCAGGATTACCGTTAAGTCAGATAGGGGGCATCGCATTTGAAAAATGCGACGCCCCCCAAAAAGAATTTGTTCGGCAAAAAGTGATTTATTTGTTCAGGATCATTCTCACTGCGCCGTACATACCTGCATCATTTCCGAGAACGGCGAGTTTGAAATCAGTATCGCGGGACGCATGGAACGCGGCGGGCTTGTAATACTTCTCCATTGCGTCAAGAAGGATCTGTCCGGCTCTGGAGACACCGCCGCCGATCACGACGACATCAGGATCCACGACACAAGTGATGTGCGCGATCGCTTCACCAAGCATCTTGCCTACTGTATCGATCACGGACAGGGAGAATTCATCTCCGGTCTTCGCGTAGTCAAAAACGTCCTTGGCAGTAAGGGGATCGAGATCACGAAGAGGTGTATCCGCTGCGGGATTGGTTTCCAGCGCGATATGAGCGAGACGAACAACGCCCGTGGCGGAGCCGTACTGCTCGAGGCAGCCCTTCTTGCCGCATCCGCAGACCGCAGTCTCCTTATCCCTGACTTTCATATGGCCGATCTCACCGGCTGCCCCGTGAGCACCCGCGAGGATCTTGCCGTTTATGATAATGCCTCCGCCGACGCCTGTGCCGAGCGTTACCATGACGACATTGTCATGTCCCTTGCCGCCGCCGTTCCACTGCTCGCCCAGGGCAGCAACATTGGCGTCGTTTCCGACCGCTACAAATACGCCGTCCAGCAGAGAGGAGAGTTCCTTTCTCACGTCGATGACTCCCCATCCGAGGTTGACGCACTGGTTGACAATGCCGCCTGAAAGGACAGGTCCGGGAACGCCGATGCCGACGCCTTCCAGGTCGTCCAGGGTCAGTTCATTCTCTTTAAGTTTCTTCTTAATGGAGCGGGCAATATCCGGAAGGACCTTCTCTCCATTGTTCTCCGTGCGGGTTGTGATCTCCCACTTATCGAGTAATTTCCCCTCCGTGTCGAAAAAACCCATTTTGATCGTTGTACCGCCGATATCGACGCCAAAAGCATACGGTTTCATAAGACGTGTAACCTCCTGACACTTTCTAAATCTTCATGTAGCACAGGTACCCCATACTGCCCGGGCTGACATGTAAACGTTTTTACACAGATTAATTGTACCATAAAATGAAGCCTCTTTCCACAGATTAAGGAAAGAGGCTTAAAACAGATCATTTATGATATAACTTGTTGCTCTCGTAGTGAGGCTCACAAGTCAGGTTGACACCGAGCTTCTTGAAAACACCCGAATCGATCTGGGAAAGGATCACGGAAGAGTGCACTTCAAGTCCCTTCAGGTGCTCGAGCTGGTCGATAGCCGCCTTGGCGCAGGGATCTGTCACTCCGGCGATAGCGAGCGCGATCAACAGTTCGTTCAGATGCAGGAGAGAAGTATTGTCACTTCCGAGGTGGTCGATCTTCATCTCCATGATCGGATTGATGATCTGAGGACTGATCAGCTTGATATTGTCTTCGATGCCCGCGAGCTTCTTGAGGGCATTGAGCAGCAGTGCCGAGGAAGCGCCCAGAAGTTCAGAGGTCCGTCCTGTCAAAATAGTGCCGTCCGCCATCTCCATAGCAGCTGCCGGAGCTCCGGTCTTGTCGGCATTGAGATTGGCCGCCATAACGACGGGCCTCTCCGAAATATCGATACCGGATTTCTTCATCAGAAGTTCGATCCTGCGGATCGGTTCTTCATCCGCGTTTCCCTTGCGGTGCTCACACAGAGCGTCGTAGTAGCGGCGGATGATCTCCTGTCGGGCGGCTTTCTTGCAGACTTCATCGTTGCTGATGCACATGCCGACCATATTGACTCCCATGTCAGTGGGAGATTTATAAGGAGAAGTACCATAGATCTTTTCGAAGATCGCGTTGAGGAGAGGGAAGACTTCCACGTCGCGGTTGTAGTTGACGCAGGTCTCTTTATAGGCCTCGAGGTGGAAAGGATCGATCATGTTGATATCGTCCAGATCCGCCGTGGCTGCCTCATAGGCGAGATTCACCGGGTGGTTGAGAGGCAGGTTCCATACAGGGAAAGTCTCAAATTTGGCATAGCCGGCTTTGATGCCCCTGCGATTTTCATGATAGAGCTGAGACAGGCAGGTTGCCATCTTGCCGCTTCCGGGGCCGGGAGCGGTCACGACCACAAGCGGACGGCTGGTCTCGATGTAGTCGTTGCGTCCATATCCGTCTTCGCTGACGATCAGCGGGATATCTACGGGATATCCGGGGATGGGATAGTGTCTGTATACCTTCAGTCCCAGGGACTGGAGTTTCTTCTCATAGACAATTGCAGAGGGCTGATTGGCAAATCTTGTCAGCACGATGCTCCCTACATAGAGGCCGTGACTTGTAAAAGCGTCGACGAGACGCAGAAGATCCTCGTCATAAGTGATGCCGAGGTCGCCTCTGACCTTGTTCTTTTCTATATCCGCCGCATTGATCGCCACGACGATCTCGGCCTGATCTTTGAGCTCACAGAGCATGGTGATCTTGGAGTCAGGTTCAAATCCGGGAAGCACTCTGGAGGCGTGATAGTCGTCAAAAAGCTTGCCGCCGAACTCCAGATAAAGCTTGCCGCCGAACTGAGAAATGCGCTCTCTGATGTGTTCAGACTGTGTCTTGAAATACTTGTTGTTATCAAATCCGATCTGCATGGATGATCCCCTCTTTCTTTAAGAAAACACTGTCAGGTTACTCTTTTTTGAAAAAACAACTATCGACTATTATATCGCATCCTCTCTCGCATAGGAAATGTTTTTATTGCTGAATTGCCCAAAATCGTATTTAATGCTAACATTGACGGGAAAAGATAAAAGCCTCAGCCGGCAGGAACTTCCGCCGGATCATTACGGGATTTATAAGGAGAATAAATCATGTATCGTCTCACATCAAAACTGATCATATACAGGGGCATTGGGGAGGACAGCATACTGCGCAGTCTCGCAGGCATCTGCCGCCGATTCGACAGCGGAGATTATGACCGTGAAACAATGATCGAAGAGATCTATGAGCAGGTCCATTGCCTTTTAGACCTTGCGACCACTTACGGATTTAACAGAAATCTGTGGCATAACTATCTGGCATATCTGATCGCCACGACGGAGACTCCCTTTACTCTGGTATCGGAGAAGGTCGGTGCCAACAAAGGCAGTGTCAACGCCTTCGCCCTTAATGATTTCAAGATCTTTCGTGAGCTGTTCAACTACGACTTTGGCAAAATAGAGAGCGCGCTGGGGATCGGCTGCTTCAGCATCCTCGAGAACTACACGGCAGTGGGAAAACCCGAGAGGGTGTTCAACAGAAGCGTAAGTGAGAAGGTTCAGGAGCTCAGCGCCGCGATCGAATCGGTGGAAGACAAGCGCGGGAAGAGTGAGACGGCCAGCAGCTGGCAGCCTGAACAGGAGATGTATGACATCATCACCGGCTTCTACAAGGAGTACGGTGTAGGGAAATTCGGCCTCAACAAGGCGTTCCGCATAAATGATGAGAACAAGGAGAAAGAGTTCCTGATCCCGATCACCGCGACCAGCGACGTGCAGCTGGAGGATCTGGTGGGATATGAGCTGCAGAAGCAGAAGCTGATCGCCAATACGGAGGCCTTTGTCGAGGGGCGCATGGCTAACAATGTCCTTCTGTACGGCGATGCCGGAACGGGAAAATCCACGAGTATCAAGGCGATCCTGAATCGCTACTACAGCCAGGGACTGAGGATGATCGAGGTCTATAAGCACCAGTTCAAGGACCTGCAGCGCATAATTTCTGAGATCAAGAACAGAAACTACCGCTTTATCATCTACATGGACGATCTCTCCTTCGAGGAATTTGAGACGGAGTACAAGTATCTCAAGGCCGTTATTGAGGGCGGACTCGAGACAAAGCCTGAGAATATCCTGATCTATGCGACTTCCAACAGAAGACATCTGATCAAAGAGACCTGGGGAGACAGAAACGACAGATCCGACGACGAGATGCACCGGAGCGACACAGTTCAGGAGAAGCTGTCCCTGGTGGCGCGCTTCGGCGTCACGATCGGCTACTTCAAGCCTTCCCATCAGGAATATCTGCACATTGTCAGCGAGCTGGCGAAACGCTACCCGGAGATCACACTGTCGGAACAGGAACTGGCCCTTCTGGCCAATCAGTGGGAGCTGCGCAGCGGCGGTGCTTCGGGAAGAACCGCGCAGCAGTTCATCAACTATCTTGTGGGCAGCGCGCAGCAGCGGGGAAAGGATTCATAAAAGAAGTACATCAAAGAAGGGAGCCGGATGGCTCCCTTCTGTTTTATATAGAAATGATAATACTTTTCATCCTGCGAACATTGTTCCGTCAAAAGCCTGATCGAGGCGGAGGCCGTTTACTTTCTGAGGCCATTCCTCGGTTACGATGAAACGGTAAATGACGCCGTCGGCAGTCCTGACATCGACTGAATCTTTCCCGTTTGTCCTATAGAGGCTGCATTTACTTCCCTTGGGAAGGACTGCGTCTGGCTTAGTGACCGCTCCTGTTGCCGGATCTACAATATCGGCGGGAAGATCTGTGAGGCTTGTGAGCTCAAGATAGGAATCGATCATGTACTCTTCAGACAAAAGAACGGGCATTCCGTCCTCACCGACTCTGTAGCGTGCGGTGGCGGAATAGGTGCTCATCAGGTCCATGTGTGTGTCAAGGCAGAAGGAATCCGGAGAGGAGATGAACTGCTCGTCCATATACCACAGGTCGGGATCGCTGCTGTCGCGGCGGAATCGGGCCGAGAATCCTGTGCCGTTGAGTTCGCCTAAAAAGACAGGCGCCTCACCGCTCAGATCGAATATGCAGGTAATGCGGTAGTCGTTGTCGGTGATAGTCTGCACATAGAGATAACTCTTACCGGCGTCAGTGTGGATCAGAACGCCGCGCGCGTTAAAGAAATAAGTCTCGTGCAGGCACTCCTTGTCGCCTACAGCGACGCGGAGCGCTGTGTAGGAGCCGATCTCGCCGCTGTTATCAGGACGGGCGTTCAGGCTTACCTTTTCGGATGTGCCGTCTCCGTTAAGGTCTGCCATTACGGGATAGACCGTGTCGACGGGGAGTGTGTAGGCTCCTTTGTGGGGCTCATAAGCACCGGTAAACAGGCCGGGATACTTTTCAAAGGAAATCTCGGCTTCTACGGCGCCCTCCTCCTCTGTGCTGATCGCACCCGGATCAAAACGGAAGATCACGCCGTTGTCGCTGACGACCCAGGAAGGAAAGAAATTTTCGGAAGCGAGGGCTTCGGAAATGGATTCCTCGCGGTCCCCGGCGGAATCGCCGGTGCTGAGAAAACGAAGGTTCTCATTGACTGCGGCGACCAGAGCTTTCTTATCATTAAGATCCTTGATGACATCTTCAAGGGATACAATTCTGCCGGAAGCGGTATCGAGAGTAACTCCGCGGAAAGTTGTAGTACCGCCTGCAGCACCCGGAAGGAAGCTATAGCAGGAAGTGAAGAAACTGACCGCCTTGTCATCCTGTCTGACAGGGACGATCCTGCTCTCAAAGGTAGCCGATGCCCTGTATTCGTCGTTGATCCCGTTATCAGCGTTATACTGCCTGGATTTATCGGCAAGTTCCTTGAAATCTTCCCTGCAGGAAGCGGCGATCTGTGCGTTAAGCTCTGAAAGAGCGCTGCTGAGGGCAGGGTACTTCTTCGCGGATTCTTCGGACAGGAGGGCTGCCTGAAAATAGCCGTCAGCTATGCTCTCATAGTTGTCTGACTCCAGCAGATAACACTTGGAGAGAATAAGCTCGGGGGGCAGGACGGCCTGTGAAACCTGGCTGTTTCCGGAAACGCTTCCCTGCTCAACATCTGCAGCCTCCTCCGCAGCTGCCTCAGAGGCAGCGGATGCAGCGTAAACACTGACAGGCGCGGCCAGGGGGCCCAGAAGTGCAGTCATAAGTACACTGCTGCACAGAAGAGGATAAATTATTACAAATTTGCGCTTTTTCATGACTCCTCCTTTATACGGACAGG
>CAMKAA010000068.1 GCA_946410365.1 uncultured Lachnospiraceae bacterium
GTTTTACTCATTCGGAAGTCCCCCGATTCTTTGAATTTCGATGCTAATCATAACATAATTTGAAGACGCTAAGATAAAAATATGATAAAAATAGTGTGGAAAATGAGACTTCTGACGTATTTAATACTAGATTTTACTGACAGAAAGGGAAAAGACATGGAAAACAATACAGAAGTAAAAGAAACCGGGATCAAACAATACTTTGCCGGAAAGACAATTCCGCAGATCATTTTCGGATCGGCGATATGGGCATGTATTTTAGCATATATCCTGTTTATTGTCGGACAGACAGGAATGTATTTGGTGCTGGCACTGATCGGGCAGGCAGCGAACCTTACTTCAGATGTATGGCAAACTGCGATAGTATATTTTTGTTTCTTTGGCGCGTGGATCACATTTTTCCTCAACGCGCTGCTGAAAAAGAACAGGCCGCTGTTCAAAGCTTACGGGACGGGGCTTAAGGGAAACCGGATACCGGAACTGCTGATCGGATTGGTGATCGGATTCTTCATGAACGGGATCCTGATCGTGTTCGCGATGATGCACGGGGACATTCATCTGTATTTTGACAGATTTGATTTCTTGTCGTTCCTGATCCTGTTTGTCGCGGTGTTCATTCAGTGCGCGGCGGAGGAGATCATGTGCCGCGGATTCATTTATCACAGGGTCCTTCGGACTTACAGAGGACAATATCTTCTGGCCGCACTGGTCAACGGCGTGTTCTTCGGACTGATCCATATAACAAACAACGGGGCGACGCCCACCGCGATCATCTATATTATCGTCTGCGGTATTCAGTACAGCGCGATGGTATACTACTTTGACAGTGTGTGGATGGCCATGGGCGCACATGCCGGCTGGAACTTCACCCAGAGCATTCTGGCGGGGCTGCCCAACAGCGGAAATGTCTTCCCCTACTCGATCTTCAGGCTGGATGCAGCTACGGCGACCGACAGCTTTTTCTACAATGTGGGATTTGGCGTCGAGAGCACGGTTCCCGCGATCATTATGGGAATCATGTTGACGGCTGTGATCGTTGTGATCGGACGGAAGATGAAGAGAGAGCACACGGATATTTGGGAAGGGGCGGAGTAAAATATAGTTGAGGGGCGCGCATGCGGGGCATGGGCGTCTTTTTTTGTGGGGATTTGTTCTGGTCATTATTTCCCGACCGGCTCCGCGCCCTGCCGGCGCCTTCTCCGAACGCGGTTGATGTGCCGCTCGAAGTCGCCGTTCCTGATAAGTTCCGCGAGCAAATGCTGTGTGAAGACGGGCACTGTGCAGGAATAGAAAGAAATCTTCTCCTGCAGGGCAGCGCTGAGCTTCGCGGGCAGAACCATATAGCCCACGCGGACGGCAGGAGAGATCGTGCGCGTGAAGGTGTTCATGTAGATGACGCTTTTTTCAGGTTCAAGCGAGAAAAGCGTATCCTCGGCTTTTGTGGACATGGAGAACTCGGAGTCAAAATCGTCCTCAATAATAAATCTGTCCTCCGCAGACGCCCAGCGAATGTAGCCGGCCCGCCTCGACGCCGTCGCGGTGATCCCGCTCGGATAGCTGTTGAAAGGCGTGACGTGAAGGACCGTCGCGTCGGTCTTTTTCAGCGCACTGAGCCGGACGCCTTCGCGGTCCATCGGCAGCATCCGACAGCGCACGCCGCTGGCTTCATAGACAAGTTTGATCTTCTCATAAGAGGGATCCTCCAGTGCGAAAATCCGCTCGCGCCCCAACATCTGCACGATCAGGTTGTACAGATATTCCGAACCGGAGCCGATGATGATCTGGTCGGGCGCCACATTCATCCTGCGGCTGCGCGCCAGATACTGGGCGATCGTCTCGCGCAGAAAGACAGTTCCGCTGTTGGGGGACCGCACCATGAGCGACTCCCCATAATCGGACAGTACTTTTCGTGCGACTTTTGCCAAAGTATTGAACGGAAACTGTTCCTGCTCCGGTGTGACGACAGGCCCCCTTATGGGAATGTCAGAAATCTCATGAACGTCAGTCAGTTCAGACAGTTCTGCCGCACTTTCTTCAGTCATGGCGGCAACCGGGAACAATTCATTTTCCTTGTAGCTGACATAGTATCCGCTGCGCTCACGGGACTCGATATAACCTTCATCAGCCAGCAAGTCATAAGCATGCTGCACTGTAATCACGCTTGTTCCTGTCTCTGCGGCGAGAAATCTCTTTGAGGGAAGCTTGCTCCCGTAGGGGCACAAGCCTCTTGTGATATCTTCGCGGAGCTGGTTGTAGAGCTGAAGGTAGGCGGGCTGCTTGAACTGCGGATTGATACTGTATTGTGGCATAGGAATACTCCTTGTTGGTAATTCTGGTTATATTATAAAATCATTATATGCAAATTGTATATAATCAGTTCAATGCATCCGCAAATCACGCACACTTAAAAGGATCTTTGCAAATAAGAAATTCCCTGAGTTTGTCCTGCGCGATCGTTATGTCAAAGGGATGATTTTCGCTTTCAAAAGTGAGAATCAGGTTGTGATCAGGAAGATATCCGTTAAGTATATAGATCCGAAATTTGTTCAAGAACTTAATAATATACTTAAAGTCACTCATCTTCCCGCAGTGTTCCCAGTAGAAGTATTCACCTGTTACCGGATGCCGGATCGTGAAATCTGGATAGTAAGTGTGTCCTCCGACATCAAGTCTGCACTCATATCTGTACGGAATATGGTTCACTGAAAGAAGCATTACGATCAGTGCCTCTGACTTGGAACGAACTTTGATTCCGTCCACTGTGGGAACATTTCTTAGTTCGGGATCTTTGGGATTGATCTCATATTCTTCGTGAGCCCATTTCTGTAATTCTTCGGACATCGTGCCATACATTTCGAAACCTTCCTCGAACAAAAGCGTCCCGTAAGCAGGCGTTCTGAGAAGTGTGTCGAGGTCGGTGTTGTCCCGGTGGTTTTTTAGATACATGTCAATCGCTTTCAGTTCGGCGTTGATGTCCTGAAGCCGCTGCAGACATAGTTTTTTCTTGGCAAGTTGTCGAGCCAGGGAGCGGTTCCGGTGCGGGATATATACTCTGGTTTTGCCGGATCTGCCCGTGGAAACATACCACTTATAATAGTTTTTGTTCTGCTTGACGGTTTTGCTGTAGACCAGTGTTCCCTGAGGCGCCTTGTCCAGAAATCGAACAATTCTGCGCTTCTCGCCGAGAAGTCGTCGTTTTTTTGATTCAGCCAGTTGTGCTAATGTCATAGGGGCTCCTTTCCTCCGAGCGGAGATGATGTGAAATGTGGATGGGTTTGCGGATCCATCTGCAGCTAAAGATATGTGATCGGTGAGATCAGGCAGATGGATCAATGATGGGGAGATTATAGGTTAAGCGAAAGGTAATTACAAGTGAGAATTGTATGATTTTTAAAGTCTCAGCCGCCGAGCCAGTCCCGTGTGTGTGCAGAACTCTAAGGCAGGATTTGCGTTTCGGTACAGAAGCCGTTTTTGTCAAAATATACATCCCTGGAAGAGGAACAAGACAACCTTGTGACGAGAATATTTGCGCCGGCTTTGGAAAAAGTAGGTACAGAAGCTCACAAATCAAAAATTTGCGTACATGAAAAAACAGGATTCTTCAGAATATGATGAAAAAACAGGAGTTCAGAGGAATTTTTGGAGGGTTTCGGAGATTTTCGGGGACGAGAATACTGAGAACAAATGCTTCTGTACCGAAAATTGCTGAGATAGCAATGGCTAACTGGAGCGGGAAGCCGGCCAGGAAGTCGAAACCACCAGGAACCCGGCACAAAGCCGATATTCAAGAAACAATTCACTAAAATCCCGCCAGGATGTATACTTAAATATTAAGTAAAACCTATTCAGAAAACGGAGTGACGAGTGAACGAACAGGATAAAAACCAAAAGAAGATATTTGAAGAAGAGCAGGCGCATCTGACGCAGACGCATGGGAAACTGCGCGCGATGAAGGAGGAGCTGGAGGAGAGGATCAACACGATATCCGAGAAAGCCGCGAAGGAGAAGCAGGATATCAGGAGCAATCTGTCCCTCAACTTTGACAGCGACACGGATTCCATGGAGACTTATATCGAGTTTGAGGCGATGAGCCATTCTATCACTCAATACAATATTGAGCAGGACGCGGCGGCGGAGAAACTCGGGAGGGTTAAGAGGCTGCTCAAGGCGCCGTATTTTGCCAGGGTGAAGCTGCAGTTCGACCCGTCGGAAGAGCCGGAGGACTACTACATCGGGAGCGCAGGAGTGTCCGAGAACGCGTATGAGCATCTGGTGATCGACTGGCGCTCGCCGATCGCGGAGACCTACTACAATCAGGAAAACGGCAAGACTTTCTACACAGTTAATGGCAAAAGGGTGGACGTGGACCTGCAGCTGAGGCGGCAGTACAACCTCGAGGAGGACAGGCTGTTCTCGTTTTTTGACACGCAGGTGGCGATCGAGGATCCGATGCTGCTGCAGTCGCTGGCGAGCAGCCGCACCGACAAGATGAAGGCCATCACGGCGACGATCCAGAAGGAGCAGAACGCTGTCATCCGCTGCGCCGACGTGCCGGTGCTGCTGGTGAACGGAATTGCTGGAAGCGGGAAGACTTCCGTGCTGCTGCAGAGGATCGCCTACCTTTTCTACCGCCAGAGGGAGAATCTGAGGCCGGACCAGGTCTATCTGCTCACGATCAATCCGGTGTTCCGCCAGTACATCGACCAGGTGCTGCCGGACCTCGGCGAGGAGAATCCGAGGACGATCACATGGAGGGATTTTGTCCATATTGCGAACGCACCTGACAAAGGCCCTTACGAACCTGCCAAGGAAGCGGACCTGGTCAAAATAGAGCGCGCCCTGAAGAGCCTCTGCCTCGAAGAGGAGGATTTCAGGCCCGTCATGCAGAAAGGCAGGTGCGTCCTGAGCCGCAGGGAGATCAGGAGAGCATCCGAGGGACTGGCCGGGATCGAGACCGGAGTGAGGTTTATGAACATCCTGGCGGACAGACTGGCGGAGATCGCAAGGGTCAAGATCCGCAGGATGGAGAGGGACGACAGGAGAAATTATGATGTTGAAATGACAGCCGGAGCTGATCCGGAGACCGGAGGCGCCGGATTTACGGCCGGAGGCACCGATCCGGAGGCCAGTGGAAGCGGCCAGACGGTATCAACGGAGGCCTTCAACAGCATGGACCCTTACGCGGAGACGGATGAACCCGGCTTCAGGGAGCAGAACCGGATAAAGAACCAGTATGGCGGCGCGTTCAGCGCGATCAGCCACTTTGCTTTCTTAGATATTGAGAGGATCGGATGCCGGATCCTCGGGAGAAAGAAGATGACTTCCGCGGAATGGATCTGGCTCAAAATGCTGCTGACCGGCATGGGCGACAAAAATGTCAGTTACGTCATGATCGATGAAGTGCAGGACTATACGGCGGCGCAGCTGATGGTGCTCAGGCGATATTTTGGCAATGCGAAGTTTATGATGCTGGGAGATGAGTTCCAGGCGATCAGGCAGGGGACGGCATCTTTTGACAAGATCCGCGAGCTGTTCGGCGAAGTGGCGGAATTCCCGCTGCTGACCAGTTACCGGTCGTCGCCGGAGATCACGGAGATCTTCACTCGGCTGCTGCCGCGGGAGAAGAGGATCCGGACTGCATCGGTGCAGAGACCGGGGACTGCGCCGGTGAAGATGGCCTGCGCGTCCAGAGATGAGTATGTGAAGAGGCTCAGGAGCCTGATCAGCGCCGCGGAACAGGAGAAAGGACTGACCGCAGTGATCTGCGGGAACAGACGGAGCATGGAGCGGATCGTGGAACTTCTGGGTGAGGACGCGCCGCCGGTGATCCGGAGAAACCAGGCGCTGCCGTCGGGCGGTGTTTTCCTGATCACGCCGGAGCTGGTGAAGGGACTTGAATTTGACGGGGTGATCCTTCCGGACGCGGATCCGCAGATGTACCCGGGGGATAACCTGTCAAGGCACCACCTGTACACGGCGGTCTCGAGGGCGATCAGGAGACTGAGCATTCTGGCAGAAGGAAATCTCACCAGTCTGCTTGAAAAGAGCGCGGAATAAAGCGGCAGAGCGCCGGCCACTACAGGCGAAGAGATCCGGCGGAGCGCCGGCTATCATATATAGGAGGAGAAATCATGGTATCCATCGATAAGATCACACAGAAAACCGAGAACAAGTTTGTCAATCTC
>CAMKAA010000069.1 GCA_946410365.1 uncultured Lachnospiraceae bacterium
CACTGGGCTGGAAGGTCATTCCGGCAATAGTGAAACTGATCTTGGAGCCGTTCGTAATCGCGCCCAGCAGCAGTACCGCGCCCAGCGCCGCGATTCCCAGGATCCCGTAAAAATAAGTTCCCTTACGCAGAGAGTCGAACTTGCTGCGCAGGAGCGGGATCACCATGAGAAATACCATTCCGGCAAGCGAGATCAGAAGCTGTTTCTGCGCCTTGGCCTGGTTGATCCTTGTGATCATGACAAGACCGATGCTCAGAAGCATCATGATATTGTTGATCATGAGCATATTGGCGCTTTTATAGAGAGTCCTGTAGAGCAGAGATGCCCCAAGGACGATCAAAAGCTGCAGAATGCCGAACGTAAAGATATACTCGTCCCCGGCAAGGATCGCCATAGTAAGATAGGCGTTTACCGTAAAGACGCCGAGACACAGTCTCTGCAGAGTCTCGCAGGTGCGCCTCACGTCCTTACCCGAAGGCAGAGCCACATAGGCGAGAAATGTGTAAAGAACCATGGAGGCCGCGATCATATATTTACTGTATGAAACTGCATAGGCCTGCATTTCTTCACCTCCTTTAAACAGTTAAATCCGTACTATAGTAATGAGCCTTCATCAGAGAGCGCTCTTGCGGTAATGTCCGGTAGTGTATTCCCTAAATACCTGCTGCGCATCCTTATCTTCGCCTCCCGAGCTGTACCAGCGAAGGATCTGCTCCGTCTCGGAGCCGCTTTCTGTCGTAAATGCACAGATCCACCCTGACGCTTCACTGATCACAGGGTCTCCCTTTTTTACAAAGCTGTGAAGAGAAAGCGGAAGGCTGTTGTAGATCACGTTGCTGCAGTGTCCGCAGACGCAGCGGACCGGGAAGCGCATTCCCTTGCGGTCCTCGAGAGCAAAGAATCCCTGCTCTCTGTGGCTGCACATACCTGCCGTTTTCTTCACGCATCCGGCAGTGATCATCATCGGGATCCTGCCGTATACCTGAAGAAGCTGCCGATCTGCCGCGTCCTTCATGAGGGGAACCATGTCCCTCGAGGACAGTTCCCAGCCGAGACTTAGTTTATCGCAATCTTCAAGGAGAAGGTCCCTTGCCGCCGTATTCCACTGATATAAAGAGCCGTCGCCGATGACAAGCCCCTCATAGCGGATCTGCCGCAAAATATCGATCTCCTCGGGGTTTCTTGCCATCACACCGCGAAATCCCATTCCGGTAAGCTTCCTGACTCTGTCCCTGCTGCCGACCCGGCACACATGGGGCAGAGCGATCAGGCAATTCGCCCGCTCCTCTTTAGTAAGAATCTCCATGATCTTCGGAGTTTCTTCCACAATAATGTTCTGTATTCCGCATTTCCGGGCGGCTCTGAACTGCTCAGCGGTTGTGACCTGGGCCCATACTTCGGGGCGCTTCAGGTCTGTACCCGGTTCTTCACCGGCTGATCTGTACCTGTCAGTGTCCGTTAATGCGGTTTCTGTGACGGCAGCACTTCCTTCCGGTTTCGCTGCGCTTTCAAGGATCTTCTCCTCCAGCGCTTCCAGCGCATCGCGCCGAAGCGCGTTCAGGGAAGCAACCGGGAGAAAAACATCCCCCGACACTTCCACTTCCAATGTATCAAATTCGAAGAGAGAATCTCCGGTCTTTCTAAGGCGCCGCTCGATCTCCTGCGCGTTGATCGGACGTTTGTCGGCGGTCTGAACGGTCTCTCCTGTGACCTCTGCCGTGACAGCTGCTTCGCTGCTATAGAGGGGAGGAGCAGTCACAGTGATCTTCGCCGCTTCTCCCGGCCTGAAAACCGCACTGCCGAGGATCGGTCTTTTGGCGGTCTCTCTGAGGTACTTCTCTTCGATCTGCGCAAGGAGTCCGTCATCGGTCCCGGCGTATCCGGGCTTCCCGATCGTCAGCAGTTCTCTTCCGTTTCTCTTATAATAATAGCCTGTGCTCAGGTCGGCGCGAAGATACAGGGACTTCAGTCTTCGCATATCCTCCGCTTCGATCTTCCACGGCTTTTTCCGTCCTTCCGCGTCCCACTCCACGTAATAGTCAATATACTTTCTGTAAAGCGCGGTGACCCCTGCCGCATAGTGGGGGCTCTTCATCCTGCCCTCTATTTTGAAAGAATCGATCCCTGCGTCAATGAGGTCAGGGAGGATCTCCAGTACACAGAGGTCTCTCATAGAAAGCGGATAGTGCTCCTTTCCCTTTCCGAGACCGGCTTCCCTGCCCTCCTCGTCCAGGATCCTGTAAGGAAGCCGGCACGTGCCCGCGCATCTGCCCCGGTTGCCGCTCCTTCCTCCCAAAAAGCTTGAGATCAGGCAGCGCCCCGAATAGGAATAGCACATAGCGCCGTGGATGAAACTTTCTACTTCTACAGGCTCTTCCCGCTTAATGGTCCTGATCTCCTCCAGGGAGAGTTCCCTGGCCGGAACGACCCTGCGAACTCCGAGTTTCTTTAGAAAGCGCACGGATTCCGGCGATGACGAGGACAGCTGCGTGGAGGCATGCAGTTCCAGTCCGGGACAGCGCTCATGGAGCACCTTAAGGACCCCCAGGTCCTGTACGATCACGCCGTCCAGTCCCTTCCCGTACAGGTTCATGGCAAAACCCACCGTCTCCTCAAGTTCGCTCTCCTTGGTCAGGACATTCAGTGTAAGGTACACCTTCCTGCCGAAAATATGGGCTTCCCGGATCGATCTTATGATATCTTCTTCTGTAAAGTTCTCCGCATACGCTCTGGCGCCGAATTTCTCTCCGCCCAGATAGACCGCGTCCGCGCCGGCCTTCAGCGCGCCAAGAAAGGCTTTCCTGCTGCCGGCAGGCGCCAGCAGTTCAGGAAGTTTCGTCCTGCCGCTCGTCATTGAATCTGTCTCCTATTTTTTCTTCTCAGCGCTCTGAAGCTTCATCTGCGCTGCCACGAGTTCGTGTTTGATATCATAGAGATCATTCTCTTTTTTGTCAACAATGCCTTGCAGTTCCTCATTTTTCGCGACGGCTTTAAAGTAGTCGTCCGCGATATTGAGATTGAGAAGAAGCTGCCTCATGTCCACCGGAAGCTTTCCGTAGTCCGGATCGGCACTGAGTTCGTCGATCTTGCCGTTAATATACTCGGCGACTTTAAGAAGATACTCCTCGCTCTCGTAGCCGCTGAGGGTGTAGGTTCTGCCTCCGATCACTACCTGTGCATCAGTCTTTTCATTCATACCGTCTTAGTCCTCCATGTACGGGAATCCAAGATGTGTATAGGCCTCCCGCGTTGCGACCCTTCCTCTGGGCGTCCTGTTGATCAGTCCGTTCTGCAGAAGATAGGGTTCCACAAGATCTTCCAGAGTCCCGGAGTCTTCTCCGATGGCTGCGGCAAGCGTATCGAGGCCTGCCGGTCCACCCCCGAACTTCTCGATCAGAGTATAGAGGAAGTTCCTGTCAGCCCTGTCCAGACCCATGCGGTCCACATCCATAAGATCCAGTGCAGTGCGCGCAATGTCCAAAGTGATCTTTCCGTCATATCTGACCTGAGCGTAATCCCTGACACGCTTAAGGATCCTGTTGGCCAGCCTGGGCGTGCCGCGGCTTCTGCGGGCCAGTTCCACGGCGCCCTCGTCGTCAATGGGCACCCGCAGCTTTTTCGCGCTGGCCATAACGATCTGTTTAAGTTCCCCGGTATTATAGAATTCCAGCCTGTGGATCTCTCCGAACCTGTCCCTTAAAGGGGCTGAGAGCAGTCCCGCCCTCGTCGTCGCGCCTATCAGCGTAAATCTGGGGAGTTCCAGACGGATGGATTTGGCCGCCGCGCCCTTTCCGATCAGGATATCGATGGCAAAATCCTCCATAGCGGGGTACAGCACCTCTTCCACCTGTTTGTTCAGGCGGTGGATCTCGTCGACGAACAGGATGTCGTTCTCTTTAAGACCGTTTAGGATCGCCGCCATTTCCCCCGGCTTCTCGATCGCGGGCCCGCTGGTGACTCTTATATTGACGCCCATCTCATTGGCAATGATCCCCGAGATCGTAGTCTTGCCAAGTCCCGGAGGCCCGTAAAAAAGCAGGTGGTCCAAAGGCTCCCCTCTCTGCTTGGCCGCCGCGATAGAGATCCCAAGGCTCTCCTTGATCTTACTCTGTCCTATATATTCGCTCAGCCGCTGCGGCCTGAGTGTTCCCTCAATGCGGCTGTCTTCTTCGGTGAAATTGGTTTCTATCGTTCTTCTCTGCATAAGCTTATCTTCGAATTTCGCTCCTTGATCTTTAGCCCGGTTCATCCGTTTACAGGTTTACAGATAGCGCAGCGCAGCCTTGAGAATGCTCTCTGTATCGTCCAGTTCTTTCTGCTCTTTCTGCGCGCTCTCTTTACATGCGCGGACCGCCTTGACCGCCTCCGCTCTGGAGTATCCGAGTGCAGTGAGGGCTTCTATAGCTTCCTCAGAGGCGCTGTCCTGTCCGCCTATGAAACCGGCTGTTCCTGTGCCTGATCCGCCTGCTCCCGAAATCCCTGCATTCCCTGCTGCTATAGCAAGCATTTCCGCGTCATGCATACCGGACACCTTGTCCCTGAGGTCGATGATCACTCTCTCTGCAGTCTTCTTGCCGATGCCGGGGGCCCTTGAGATCATCTTGGAATCCCCGGTCATGATCGCGAATCGCAGATCATCCGCCGTCCCCACACTAAGAAGCGCAAGTCCGCCTTTAGGTCCGATCCCGCTCACTGTGATCAGAAGTTTAAAGAGCTCAAGGTCTTCTCTGGAACCGAATCCGTACAGTGCGATCTGGTCTTCCCGCAGATATGTATAAGTGTAGATCAGTACTTCCTCATCGCGCCCTGCGGCGGCCAGTCTCTGCACTGTCTCACCCGCGACCCGCACCTCGTATCCGACGCCGCCGACATCTATTACCGCGGTCCCCTCATAGAGAGCCGCGACATAACCTCTTAAAAATGCAATCATTAAAACACGCTCCTTGAAGCAAGTAATTGAACTTCATTATACATCCGCGGCATACCTTTGACAAATGCCGAAGTTTCCATTGTTTCTATAATGTGTTAATATAAAACAACGCAAAAATATACGAAAAGGAGCGCTTCTATGGGTAAAGTATTCCGTTTTAACAAAGATGTGGACACCGATCAGATCATCGCTTCCCAGTATCTTCTCTATCCTACTGTGGATGAAATGAAAGCTCACACATTCGAATCTCTGGATGCGAATTTCGCATCTGATGTAAAGCCCGGCGATTATGTCGTCGCGGACAGCAATTTCGGCTGCGGTTCCTCCCGCGAGCAGGCACCCGCTGTCCTCAAGGCTCTGGGCGTTCGTGCCGTCCTGGCACCTTCCTTTGCCCGGATCTTCTACAGAAATTCCATCAATATCGGACTCCCCGCCATTGTCTGCGACGGTCTCTATGACGCGGTAAAGACAGGCGACGAGATCGACCTGGATATGGAGAAAGGCATCGTGACTTTCGGGGAGCAGACCTTCTCCTGCACGAAACTTCCCGTTCATCTTCAGAAGATCCTTGACCGGGGCGGCCTGATCAGTTCTCTGGATGAAATGTGAACACCCGGCAATATTCGTTATGGAGGAAACCACTATGGGAATGACAATCGCTGAAAAGATCATCGCCCGCGCCGCAGGCGTTCCGGCTGTCAGAGCAGGTGAGATCCACACCGTCGCGCTCGACTACCTCATGAGCAATGACGGCACCACTCATCTCACTATCGATATGTACAATAAACTCCGCCATCCCAGGATCGCGGACAAGAATAAACTCGTCTGGATCGTTGACCACAATGTCCCCTGCGACAGTCCCAAGACGGCAGCTTCCCAGAAGAAGATGCGCGATTTTGCCAGAGATAACGGCATAACCTTCTACGAAGGCGAAGGCGTATGTCACCAGATCATGTGCGAGAAGCACGTTGTGCCCGGCCAGCTTATCTTCGGCGCCGACAGCCACACCTGCGCTTACGGCGCTCTCGGCGCTTTCGGAACCGGCGTCGGCTGCACAGACTATCTCTACGGCATGGTTACAGGCGGCTCCTGGGTCATGGTTCCCGAGACGCTGCGCTTTAATCTCACCGGAAAGCTCGCTGACCGCGTCACCGCGAGAGACCTGATCCTGACCATCATCGGCATGATCGGGGCAAACGGAGCCAACTATCACGCCATGGAATTTGTCGGCGACGGCATGAAGAACC
>CAMKAA010000070.1 GCA_946410365.1 uncultured Lachnospiraceae bacterium
CCATCTCATGGATGCTGTCGTGAAGAGCGTCAAGGCCCATCTCTTTGCACTTCTTCGCAAAAGCGGTCTTGCCTGCGCATGCGCCGTTCTCAGCTGCAACGCGTGCCTCGAGATTTTCCTTGGTGGAAGCGGAAACGACTTCACCGAGCATCTCGGCATAGCGGGAAGCGTGGTCAGCTTCTTCAAAAGCTGCCTGACGATAGAAAGCGCCTACTTCAGGATAGCCCTGGCGGATCGCCGCTCTGGACATAGCCAGATACATGCCGACCTCGGAGCACTCGCCCGCGAACTCAGCGCGCAGGAATTCCTTCATCTCCTCGTCCAGATCGGAAGCGATGCCGATCTTGTGCTCAGATGCCCATGTAAGCTCTACAGTCTCATCAACGGGCTCGAATTTGGACTTGGGCTGCTTGCAGATAGGACATTTCCAATCAGCAGGAAGATCCGCAAACTTTACGCCTTCCTTCTCTTCGTCATAGATGTGGCCGCAGATTGTGCATTTGTATTTCATTATTAACTCCTCCTTAAAATAAAATAGTGATCAGCAAGAATCACTTGCTAATCACTATTATCATGGCTGAGTTTCAATTAGTCAAACATAACGTATTGCACTGATCGACTCAAAATATAGTAGTAGACGATTCATTCATGTGATTCCCTGCCGTCTTCGAGTTTCTGCAGATATCTGTCAAACTGCAGTTTCAAAAGCGCGGCTGTGGGTACGGCGATCAGCATGCCTGCAATGCCGCCCAGTACGCCGCCGCCAAGCAGTGCCGCGACTACCAAAAGGGGGTGAACATCGACATTCTCCGACAAAAGCCTGGGATTGATAATGTTACCGTCGACAAACATAATGACCGCGATGATCACTAAACCGATGATCATCTTGGTGAAATTCCCCGAAGTGAGACACACGATCACCACTGCTGCGTAACCCACTACCGGCCCGAAATACGGGATCAGATTTCCAAAACCTATGCATACGCCAATGAGCACGGCATAGGGGACACCCGCGACAGCCAGCGCGATAGAAGCCATAACGCCGACTATAGCGGCGTCTACCATCTGGCCGCGTATATAACCTGAAAACGCATTATCAGCATCTTTCATAAAGAAACGGAGCTGTTCCTGCGCCTTGTCGCCGAAGATCAGCCGGAAGGCTCTGTTCCAGTATGAGACAATGCTGTTCTTTTTATCCAGAAGGAAATACACCGCGAAAATGACGCCGAACAACAAACCGGAGAAGAAGTTCTCAATGGCACCTGCCGCACTCTTAAGTATTGTGGAAATGCGGCCGCTGGAAATATTAAAGGATTCCATCACCTGCTCGAGATATTTTGCGACTTCCGCATATTCTTCTTTCAGGATCGTGTACAGGTTCGTTATCGATTCTATATTGAGAGCTCCCACATTCTTATAGATCGATATGACGATCATGGCAAGGACCAGAATGACAGCTGCCGCTATGACGGCAAAAGTCAGAAGGACGCTCACCGGCCTCGCCCAGCCGTGCTCTTTGTCCCGGCCAAAGAGTCTCTCAAGCCTGTTGACAACGGGCAGCAGCAGATAACATATGATCCCGCCGATGATGATCGGTTTGAGTACTGCCGTGAAGATAGCCCACAGTTTCGACCAGAACGGTCCTGTGCTGAACGCCAGCGCGCCCGCGATCACTGTTACCAGAACTGTGATTGCCGCGTACATACAGATCTTGAGATATTTCTGATCCAGCCCCTTCAAAAATCTCTTTATCATTCTTCTCCTCTCATTCCGATTTGATGACGTACCCGACTCCTCTGACTGTACGGATCATCTTAATATCGAAAACATCGTCGATCTTGGAGCGCAGATAGCGGATATAGACATCCACGACATTGGTCTCTCCCGCATAGTCGTAGCCGCAGACCTTGTTCAAAAGCGCGTCCCTCGAAAGGACGATGTCCCGGTTTTCCAAAAGCGTCTTCAGCATCAGGAATTCCCTGTTCGTGAGATTGATCTCGTGTCCCGCGTACCTCACCTCATGGCGGCGGTCATCCAGAGTCAGATCTTTCCAGCGAATGACCCCTTCTTCATTTCCGCCGCCTGCACTTTCATTTTTGCCGGCTGAAAGACCGGCGTGAAGCTTGAGCGCCACGCGGATCCTCGCCAGAAGTTCTTCTATCGCAAAAGGCTTTGTGATATAGTCCACCGCGCCCGCGTCGAGCCCCGAGACCTTATCCATCACAGCGTCTCTGGCCGTAAGAAGGATCACCGGAACTTCCTTCTCCTTGAGCAGCCTTCTGAGCACCTCAAGGCCGTTCAGGCCCGGAAGCATGATGTCCAACAGTATTAAATCATAGTGGTTTTGAAGAGCCAGTTCAAGAGCCTCTCTACCATTTCCGGATTTTTCGACATTATATCCCTCGTGTGTCAGCTCGAGTTCCACAAACCTGGCGAGTTTTTCTTCATCTTCTACTAACAGAATGCTTTTCTTTTCTATTTGTTCCATTTTCAGGCTCCTGTATCTATTTCGATCACACTGCCGTTCTTTGTCTTGTTCACCCTGATCTGCTGAGGGATATTCTCCATAAGTTCCTCCCGGTGGCTGATAATGCCAACCAGTTTGTTTGCTCCCGAGAGGTTTACCAGTATATCCATGGCGTTTTCAATAGATTTTCTGTCCAGCGTTCCAAAGCCCTCGTCCACAAAGAGCGCGTCCATCTGGATGCCTCCGAGATTCGAGGACACTGTGTCTGAAAGTCCCAGAGCAAGACTCAGAGAAGCCTTAAAGCTCTCGCCGCCGGACAGATTTCCTACAGGCCTTCTGTGCCCTGTATAATTGTCCAGCACCTCCAGATTGAGGAAGGTATTGCTTCTCTTCCCAAGGGAATCCTCCTGCCTGTAGAGTTCATACTGGCCGTCGCTCATAGGCTTAAGTCTCCGGTTCGCTGCCGCTATGATCCCGTCAAACCCTGCCGCCTGAATATACTGTTCCAAAGTGATCTTCCCGTTTCCGGTCTGTCCTCTCACAAGGCTGTAAAGCCTTGAGTGCACCGCGTATTTCCTGTAGGCTTCCTCGTATCTTTCGCGCTGACCGGTTATATTCTCCAGCTTTTCTTCATTAGTCCGGATCCTGTAGCTGATCACACCGGCATCTTTTCTGAGGCTTTCTACCAGTTCATTCTGTTCCTGAACCACTGTCCTGAGTTCCTCAACATCTACATGAACTCTGTCTTTTGCCTCTTCTTCTGCCTCTCTAAGCCGGGCTCTGTTTGTCTCCACTTTCTGCCGGTAGTCATTAATGTCTCTTTCAGCCGCGGCGATCTCCTTCTCTGTGACGGCATAACTCACCATTTCCTCATCAGAGCTAAACTTGTGCTCAGCCAGCGTCCTGTTCAATTCCTCCCTGAGCTTTTCCTCTTCTTTCTTCAGAGCGTCAAGGTTTTCCTGCAGAGTAGTGATCGTCGCCTTCAGTGCCGCGACCTTCCGCTCCGCCTCCTGACTTCGCTTCACTGCATCCTCTATCGCTTTTAAGATTCCTGCAGCCTCTGCAGCAGCCTTATCGCGTTCTACCCGGGCAGAATTCCAGTTCTCGAACATCAGGTCTCCGATCGCCTTCAGTTCTGTCTCACACTGTACAATATCCGTCTCATTTTTCTGTTTCTTCGCGGTGAAACTCTCTCTGGCCGCTTTGAGATTGTCCGTCTCTTCTCCCTGCGCTTTATCCAGGGCTTCTCTGTCCGTTTTCAGTTTGAGGCATTCGCTGCCAAGCACTGAGAGCTGCCTGCGCGCCGAATCATGTTCCGACTCTGTTTCGGTCCTCGAAGCATCAAAAGCCTCCAGAAGTTCCTTGCGTCTGACAGATTTCCAGTCCTTATCATCCCCCGCCTGCGCGCGATTTACAAGGCATTCGATTACCGCTTCCTGAAGCCACTTTCCGCTCTCCACCGCTGCGGTCCTTGCGCTCTCAGCTTCCAGCATAGCCTCGTTTTTCTTCTCCTGAAGCTTGTCCTCTGACGCTTTGAGACCTTTATACTCTTCTTCCGTCACTGATTCGGGCGGAAGTACTGCAGGTTCGGGATGGTGCACCGATCCGCATACCGGGCATTTCTGCCCCTCAGTGAGGCCGGACGCCAGGATCCCTGCTCTGCAGCTCTCCAGGATCCTCTCCGCTTCTGTGCGCTTTATGACGGCCTTGTCATAGGATTCGCGTGCCCTTGCGTAAATCTCTCTTTTTTTGTAGAAATCCTTCTCTTTATCCAGCAGCGCAGGCAGCTGTTCATCAGCAATACGCTGCATTTTGTTCTTCAGTTCCCGAAGAGTCTGCTCCTTTGTCTGCAGCGCGGCAAGTTCGTCCGGTTTGTTAGAAAGGGCATCAATACTTCCTTTCAATCTGACGATCCTTTCACTGAGCTCTTTTTCGTCCCTCTCGATCTTTTCTCCCTGCCTCTGCAAAACAGCTGTATTTTGACGCAGTTTAATAAGGGATCCCGCAAGTTCCTCCCTTCTGTGATAAGCCGGCTCCGTCTCCGTGATCTTATCCGCTTTTTTCTGAAGAATATCCGCTGTATCCTTCTTCTGCTGCGCCGCTTCCAGTTCTTTCTTCGCTTCACCGGCTTTTTCGACTGCCTTGAAGAGCGCTTCCCCGGTATCGCTTATCTTCCTCTCAGCAGCCGCTCTCTCAGCGGATTTACCGCTCCAGTTCTCGTATAGAGGATATACTTTTCTCCTGGCATCTCTCTGCCTGTTAAGGCGGACTTCTTTCGCCTCGACCTCAGGCTTTTGCGCATCAAGTGCGCTCTTTTCTTCCCGCAGTAAATCAGCCTTTTCCAGAATGCTGTTGTTAGTCTCCGCCGTGGCAAGTTCTGCTTTTACCTTGTCCAGCTTGCCTGCTGAATCCGCCAGTTCCGCCTCTTTTTTCTCGAGCCTAGCCTTATCCGTTTCCAGGATCCTTCCGGTCAGATCCAGCATCTCCCCGGTATTCCAGGCACTTCCCGATCTCCCGGCCCGCAGCTGCAGCTGCCTGAGTTCCTCCGCTAGTTCATCTGTCCCGTCTGTGTCCACATCGCCAAAATATTGAACTATACTGTTCTCTGCCTTAGCCTTTTCCCTGTAGCTCTCATCCATGCGGTCCTTGAGCCGGAATTCGATGTTTTTATAACCGCCGGTCAGGAAGATCGTCCTGAGGATTTCTGTTCTTTCCTCTGTCTTTGCATTGAGCAGGTTCCAGAACTCTCCCTGCGCGATCATCGCGATCTGCTTGAACTGCTTCTCATCTATATTGAGAAGCTCTATGACTGCTGCATTTACATTGTTGAGCCCTTCGACAGGAGTTTTTCCCTCCTCATACAATACGGCCTTTTCCTTCTCTGATACAGTCCCCGTTCCCCGCAGTTTCTTTCTCTCATAGCCGGGGCGCCTCCACACATGGTACTTCTTCCCCTGGTGAGTGAAATAAAAGTCCACGAAACTCTCGACACTATCTTTTGCATATTCACTTCTGAGATTCTTCGTATCTCTGTATGTTCCGCTGGTTGTTCCGTACAGAGCGAAGCAGATCGCGTCAAAGATCGTGGTCTTTCCCGCTCCGGTGTCTCCGGAGATCAGAAAAAGTCCCCGCTCCTCAAACTGCTCAAAGTCGATTTCCGGCATCGTCTCCGCGTAGGGACCGAATGCGCTGATCACTAATTTAGTCGGTCTCATCGATAACTCCCGCCTCCTTTGCGGCTTCCCTCATGACCAGCATCTCCTCTTCGCTGATCTCGCAGCCGTACATCTTTTTGTAGAAGTCGCCGATCAGTTCGTCAAAAGACTTCTGCTCCGCGATCGCTATGATATCGATCCGGTCTATCTCCCTTGTGCGGGAATTGTCATAATCGATCCTGACCGTATTGGGGTAGACCTGCTGCATGATGCCCATAGCATCGTCAATAATATCTTCATCCGTCAGTGTGGCGTAGATAAAATCCTCCGGCCTCGTGATATTTTCCTTATCCAGAAGCTTCCTGATCGGTCCTTTCAGGTGCCTTAAATCCCTCATAGGACTCAGCTTCACAAGTTCAATCTCCACATCTCCCTTTTTCCCCATAGTGATCACAGGTACTGACTTTTCGTTGCTGACCTCGCTGAGGGAATATTTAAGCGGAGATCCGCTGTAGCGCACTTCCTCTCTTCCCACGCTCTGCGGCGAATGAA
>CAMKAA010000071.1 GCA_946410365.1 uncultured Lachnospiraceae bacterium
GCAGGCGCTGCTATCGCAAGAGAGATTGCAGATATAACGATTTCCGCGGATGATCTGCGGGAGCTTATCGTTCTTCGGAGGATCAGCAACCGCTTGATGGACAGGATCGACAACAACTACCGCCGGATCATGCTCTTCAACGGAGGACTTATCGCTTTGGGTCTCTTTGGCATGATGCCGCCGGCTTCTTCGGCGCTTTATCACAATATTTCGACTATCTATTTCAGTTTGGACAGCATGAAGAACCTTCTGTGACACAAAAAAGGCTTCCGGCAGAGCTGAGAATCACAGTTCGCCGGAAGCCTTTAACTATCAAATCATATATATTCTATATGGAGCGCACTCCGTTTGTATATCGCCGGGGAGATCTCAGCGCACACATGCCTCCACCGGGATCTTCATGACGATCTTCCGAAAAGCTCTGGGGCCTTCCTCCCGGCACTGTCCCGGAATATGCACATCCCAGGGAAAGTAGATCGCATAAGCGCCGGGCGACATGACCACACTTCCCTCCTTTTGCGCGGGGTCATTCTCGTAGAACAGGATATCCCCGGGTGTCCCGAGCAGATCCTCCCGGACAGTCCCCTTTCCGCTGTCTATATAGAACGAAGCTGTCTCCGGTCCTCCTGAGACAAAAAATTGAAGGTCCGCATATTTTCTGTGAATCTCCGGATAGTGCTCCTGTCTGGGACCGGTCTCACGGTCCATGACCTGAAGGATCACGGGGACGCCGCCGATCTCCATCGGGAAATTTCCGACGGGATGCGATTTAAGGTCCGCTTCCTTGAGGAAATGCAGCGCTTCGCAAAGGACCCCGGGAAGGACTGCGGCCTGCGACTCAAAAAATTCATTATTTACATTGCCGTAAAACATAATTCTCTCCTATGACAGATCGCGCAAAAGATCTGCTAAAACAGATTTGCCAGCAAAATACCGAAAAGGAACAATGCTGTGCCCAGAATGATATGTACAGTGATGGTCTCCTTCCATAGCAAAGTTGCCCAGAGAAGAGACAAAAGAACGGTCGAACTCTGGATGATCGTCGCCGTAAAGACAGGAACTGTCCGAAAAGCTTCCGCCTGAAGCAGAAACCCAAGGCCTGTGATCGCGCCCAGTGCCAGTACCGCAAGCACCGCGGAAAGACGAATGCTCTCCGCAGGCGCCCCGGTGGGAGGAATAGTACAGGCGGCAGCAAGGCCGCCTATGAAAAACATGGACATATTCATCTCCACGGTTCCCATCTCGCCCAACAGCCTCTTCTGGCAGACCGAGAACAGGGCCGCTCCCGCGCCGGCCGCTATGAAAGCCGGAAGCAGATGCCCCTGCCCTTCCATAAAACTGCCCGTCGGCGCGCCGTTCCATGAGATCAGTCCTATTCCCAGAATGCAGAAAACTGCTCCGGCAATCGCTTTGATCTTAACTTTCTCGTGAAACACGAACACAGAGACCAAAAGCACAACGACCGTCTGTACCGGCCAGATCACGATGTTCCCATAGGAAAACCCTTTCTCAACACCGTAATTTTCACCCAGATAATGCAACGCTTTCATAAGGCCGCCGAAAATAATGATGCGGTTCAACGAAAGCCGGCAGGCGCGCCTGCCGCGGACAAGCAGCAGGCAGCGCAGAAACAAGATCCCGATTGCAAATCTCAGAAAGGATGTCATGAAGGGGGAAAATGTCTGTCCCGCCAGCTTGATCAGGATCCCGCCGAAGCTGAACATCACTGCCTGTATGATCAGATACACATACCCCATTTTTCACTCCATCCCGCCTGAGTTAAAACATTGCCGGGAACACAGTCGCCGGTATCATGAGCCAGAAGTCAGGGAACAGGATCAGCAGGAGCAGCACAACCAGAGAGGAAAGGAAATAGGGAAGAGCCCCTCGGAATCCCTCCTCGATACTGATTCCGCTGATGCTCGAAGCGAGCAGCAGGCAGAGTCCGTAAGGCGGTGTGACAAGTCCCAGCGCAAGCGTCACGATGACGATAAGTCCCAGAATGATCGGGCTGATCCCCAGTGCGATGGCGGACGGAAGGATGATCGGCACGAACAGGATCATGGCAGGGACCGCATCCATAAAGGTCCCGACGAACATAAAGAATGCGACGCAGACCAGAAGGAAGATCAGCCTGCCGCCGGGCAGACCCGTGAAGAATCCCTGGACCAGGACATTGAGCCTGTAGTAGCTGAGCAGCTCGCCCAGTGCGTTTGCGGTCGCAAGCGCGAACAGGGAGAGCGACGCCATCTTCATGGTCTCGATGAGCAGGAAAGGAAGACGGCTGATCTTAATGGAGCGGTAAAAGAAGATTCCAACAAGCAGGGCATAAATGCAGGCGAACGCAGCGGATTCTGTCGGTGTGAACAGTCCGGAAACAATGCCGCCGATCAGGATGATCGGAGTGAGCAGCGCCGGCATGGAGACCAGTGTATGTTTCATCGCGGTCTTAAACGGCACCCTTTCACTTTGAGGGAAATTCTTTTTATTCGAAAACGTCTTGATCACTGCCATCTGCGCAATGCCGAGCAGAATGCCGGGGACAATGCCGGACATGAACAGGGCTCCCGTTGAGGAATTCGATATGCCGGCAAAAACGACCATCGTAATACTCGGCGGAATGATGGAGCCGAGTGTTGATGAAGCTGCCGTGACGCCCACCGATGTTCCCTTATCATACCCCTGCTTCTCCATAGCGGGAATAAAGATCTTGCCGACGCCGGAGGTATCTGCCTGAGAGGAACCGGATATTCCCGCGAACACCATGGAAACAAGTACATTGGCATAGGCCAGTCCGCCCTTCCAATGTCCTACCAGATCACAGATGCACTCGATCAGCTTCTCCGTAATTCCGGCTTCATTCATGAGATTGGCCGCAAGAATGAACAGCGGCACAGCCAGCAGCGTGAAGCTGTTGAGGCCGTTGAACATCTTGGTGAACACGACGGTGTTGGGAATATCAGGCATGCAGGCGATGCCAGTGAAGGACACTATGCCAAGGGCGAATGAGATCGGAACGCCGATGGCCACAAATACGATGAACATAATTACGAGAATGGCGCCAAGCATCAGTCATTTCCTCCTTTCGCAAGTTTACCAATGTCCTCAATGATATGGCCGATCAGGTAGATCGACGCCGTAAGCCCGCAGATCGGCAGGCAGATCCAGGTCGGACCGCGGTTGAAGCTCGGGATGTTGATCCACTTGTAATTCCAGAACTGCTTCGTAATCTGCGCCCCGTAAAAGGCCATAAGTACCGAGAAGATCAGCATTACGGCGCTGATAAAAATATGAAGGAGGATCTTCTTTCTGGGATCCTTGATCATTTCGCTGACCGAGGTAAAGGCGAAATGAGCATCCGAGTGCACCATTGCGCCCGCTCCCATGAAGACCGCCCAGATAAAGGAATACATGGAAACATCTTCTGTCCACATGGCCGCGATACCGAGATAACGGCATACCATCTGCGTAACGACCGCCACCAGGAAAATGGAGAGAAAAGCGCCTCCAACAGCAATTTGGATCTTCTGCATTGTATCTAAGAATTTTCTCATGGTTTTCTCCGGAATTCTTTTTACTGAAGGCTCCGAAGGTCTCCTCCGGAGCCCGGTGATGAACTGCTGTCCTTCAGGATCTCCCCTCTTGAGGAAAGACCTGTCCTGAACGGTTAAGTGCTTATTTGGCAGTGTTGCGGATCATTTCCAGCTGCTCTGTCATGCCGTTTGCCTCGGCAAAAGAATCCTGGATCGGGATCGCGATAGCTTTGAAAGCATCGATGTCGATGTCCGCGTGCTCTGTGACCACGGCGCCTTCCTCGATCGCTTTCTGCTTGGACTCTTCAAACATCCTGTAGGTGATCTCGCGCTCTTCTTCCTGTGCTGCCTTCGACGCTGTGTCGATCCATTCCTTCTGCTCATCGGTGAGCCTGTCGTATTTGCTGCCGTCCATCAAAAACAGCCTGGTCGTATAGTCATGGTGTGTTTCAGAAATATATTTTCCGTTGGGAGTCTTGTGGTGCTCCTTCAGCGTCAGGTTCGTGTAATCGTTCTCAGCGCCGTCAACAACGCCCTGCTGAAGTGCCTGGTAGAGCTCGCCCCATGCGACAGTCGTGGGGATCGCGCCGCAGTTCTTAAAGAAATCCTGCTGCACAACAGCTGACTGTGTGCGGATGCTCAGGCCTTTGAGATCCTGCGGGCCTGTGACCGCCTGTTTCGCATATACATCGCGGACGGAGGAGGACCAGTATCCCATGATCTTGAACTGATTGCCGGTCTTTTCCTGAACAATATCCTTCATGGCGCTTCCGAAATCGCCGTCCACGCTTGCTTCCCAGTGATCGAAACTGTCAAACAGGTATTCCAGAGAGAAAATATCGATTTCCGGAACACCGATCGCCGTCATAAAGCCCGGGGAAGAGACGACCATATCCGCCGCTCCCATTGTCAGCTTTTCAACCAGTTCGGACTCATTCTCACCGAGAGTTCCCTTGTGCACCGTGACAGCGATCTTGCCGCCGGAGACCTCCTCCGCCACTTCCTTGAACTTATCGAGTCCGTAGCTGTAGGGGTTGGTCGGATCTGTCGCATTAGATGCGATGATCAGCGTAAGTTCCGCATTTGCGGAACCTGTGTCCGCCGCAGCTTCGGGCTGTGCTGCCGGAGCGGATCCTCCGCAGCCCGCAAGAAGAGAGATCGCCATACCTGCTGCTGCCAAAACAGAGATAATTTTTTTCATTGTCATATTCCTCCCATTATTCTTGTTTATTTCTGATTATTTGGAACGGATGATATTCCAGACTTCATCGTTGACCGGGATACCTTTTTCCCGATTCTCTTTTCTCGTTCCCAGTTCCAGCTCGCCGGGATAGAACACCCTTCCGCCTTCCTGAACCGGAACGGAAGTGTGAAGGTCATCGATCAGTTCCCTGATGATCCTGTCCGTGGTCTCCCCGTCATTGAATTTTCCGGGATCGATCGCGATCATGATCTGGGAAAGCCCGACCTCATCGCCGAAGGTCCCGATCTTCTGAACAGAATTTGCGTTCGTCATGACTGTGGAGATCAGATCTAAAAGGATGGACAGTCCGCTTCCTTTCCAATACCCCATCGGAAGGACACGCCATGTCTTTTCGATCGCTGCCGGATCTGTCGTGAGATTCCCTTCCTCATCATAACCGCCGGGAACCGGCAGCTGCTTTCCGTTGAGCCTGGCCTCCTCGATCTTACCGTAAGAGAACTGGGAGATCGCGCAGTCAACGACTACGTGCTCGCCATTGGACCTGGGAACCGCGAAGATGATCGGGTTGTTTCCGATCTTCCTGTCCTTACCTCCCCACGCCGGCATATTAGGCATCGTATTGGACCAGCAGATCCCGATGCAGCCGTTATTTGCAGCCTGCCATCCGTAAGTTCCGCCGCGCATCCAATGGTTGTTGTTGCCCAGTGCGACCAGACCGATCCCGTACTGATGCGCCAGCTCGCAGGCTCTCTCCATCGCCTGATGCGCATTCAGAGGTCCAAATCCCCTGTTGCCGTTCCAGCGCTCGATCGCGCCAAAAGACTGCACGCACTCTGCGGTGACCTTCGGATCGATGCTCCCGTGGTCCAGATACTCAACTACTCTGGGGAAGCGGATATATCCGTGACTGTATACGCCGTCAAGGCTGTTGTCAGCAAATACCGTTGCTGCATCCAAGGCGTTCTTTTCCGAAAAGCCGCGATCCCGAAGAATTCTCTCGAATTCTTTCAACAAATCCTCATACTGAATTCTAGGCATGTCCCTTCTCCTTAACATAATTATGAGCGGTGGCCTCCGCTTTCTTGCAATCGATTGCGTTTGCAATATTATATTAACATGCGTTCGTAATTTCGGCAATACCGTTATTATGCTCGTTATTACGAACTTTATGAGCCAAAATTATGCATATTCTACAAGTCGCTATCAAAATCATTCATTCTATGTGGTCTACTTTTGGCAATCGATTGCTATCACTGTAATCGAGTAGTCTGTGCCTGCTCGATTGACTGTTGGTCGCACAAAAAAAGATGGGCGGAAACCTTCC
>CAMKAA010000072.1 GCA_946410365.1 uncultured Lachnospiraceae bacterium
GCCAACTGGAATAATGCGGATATCGCGAAGACCGCCGAGAAGGAAAAGAAGAAATTCGCGGGTACCGAGCTCTCCGGAAAGAGGCTGGGCATCATCGGACTCGGCGCGATCGGCGTTCGCGTGGCAAATATGGCGGTAGAACTCGGCATGGAAGTATATGGCTATGATCCTTATGTGTCAGTAGACGCGGCATGGCACCTGAACAGGAAGATCACGCACGTTTTTGACCTTAATGAGATCTACGACAGATGCGACTTCATCACGATCCATGTGCCCGCTCTTCCTTCCACGAAGGGAATGATCAGCAGAGAAGCTGTAAAGAAGATGAAGAAAGGCGTGATCCTTATCAACATGGCGAGGGACGTCCTGGTGGACGAGGAAGCCGTCATCGAGCAGATCGCAGCCGGCAGGATCCGCCGGTACGTTTCCGATTTCCCCAATCCCACTGTAGCGGGTGTGAGGGGCTGCATCACGACGCCTCATCTCGGCGCTTCCACAGAGGAGTCCGAGGACAACTGCGCGGTGATGGCAGCGGAGGAGCTCATGGACTACCTGGAAAACGGCAATATCCGCAATAGTGTCAATTATCCGGCCTGCAGCATGGGTGTTTGCCGCTCGGCGAGCCGCATCGCGATCTTCCATGAGAACAAGGTCAATATGATCAACCGCCTGACGACTCTGATCGGCGGCAGCGAAGTAAATATCTCTGAGATGACCAGTAAATCCAAGGGAGACGTCGAGTACACGATGTTTGACCTGGACGCTCCGATCAGCAAGGAACTGGTGGATAAAATAGCGCAGATCCCCAGTGTATGGAGAGTCAGGATCATTAAATAAGCAATATGGATGATAAAAGAGGCTGTGAAGAAATGGGGGGATGCCTCCAGAGCTTTGCGGCTTCTTTTTTGCTGAATGCAGTTCAATGCAACATTTTGCCAAGTTTTCAGTTATACTTGGTTAATAGAGACCGGACACACAGTTTACACAGACAGGCTTTATATTGTCCGAGAGGCCTTTTCATGTTGGAAGGAACAGACTATGGATGAAAGAAATAATATGAACGAATACCTCAAATGGAGGGGTGATCTGACTTTTGACAAGGATCCGTTCAATGATGTGGATAATCTGATCCTGGCTCAGCTGGCTTACGTGGACTATGACGGCATAGTCTTCGAATCCAGGGATTATCCGATGTCGATCAAAGACGTCTGCCGCAGATACTGGGAAATTCATACCGTAGAGGAAATAAGAAAGAGAGAGAGCTTTTCCAAGCTTTCCCCTTTCCTGCTCAGGCCTGCCGCAGAGAGTAAGCGGTTTGGAAACACGAAGATGTGCGGTTATGTCAATTTTGTGAGCAAGAGTGCCGAGGCGCAGATGTCTGCTGTCCAGTTTGAGCTTGAGGACGGAACGGTCTATGTGGCATTTCGCGGCACCGATGAGACTCTGGTCGGCTGGAAGGAGGATTTCAATCTCTCTTACATGTCCAGTACGGAGGGGCAGAAACTTGCAGTCGAGTATATGAAAAAGAACTTCAGCGATACGGCGCTGAAACTGAGAGTGGGAGGCCACTCGAAGGGAGGAAATTTTGCCGCGTTCGCGTCATCCTTCGCGGGAACAGAGATTCAGAAACAGATCCTGGCAGTATACTGCAATGACTCTCCGGGATTCAGAGATGAAGTTACATCCAGGCCCGAATACAAAGAGATCATGGACCGCACGATCAACATAATCCCCCAGGACTCCATTATCGGGCGTCTTCTCAATGCGGGACGAAGCGCGACTGTTGTAAGGAGCAACCGGAAGGGGATCATGCAGCACGACGCGCTGTCGTGGGAAGTGCTGGGAAACCGCTTTGTCAACACACAGAGGTCAGGCGACAGCATTTATCTTGAAAAGGTGCTGAATGAATGGCTTGAGAATGTCGACGACGCGGCACGGCGGGTTTTTGTGGATCAGATCTTCGGGATCCTGCAGGCGCTGGGCGCCGACACCGTAAAGGATATGAAAGATATCAGCCTCAGGGACCTGGCGGACGCGATCCAGATGGTAAAGGGGCTTCCCAAAGAGCAGCAGTCGGAGATATCCGATGTGCTCAAAAAGCTTGTTGCCAGCGGCAGCAAGAACTTCTATGAGGAGATGGAGCAGAGAGACGGGCTCGTCCCTGATGTATTCAAGAAACTGCAGGAGCTGAAGGGAAAGATCAGCGAGGCCAGAAAGACCGCGGAGTACGCAAGACTCGGAGTGCAGGCGGCAAGGGCGCAGAAAGCGCAGCTGACGGAAGAGAATACCGAAGAAGTACAGCCGGCGGCAGAGGACAGCGAAAAAGCGCTGTATATGGAAGAACTCGCAAAAAGAGCGCTGAAAGAAGGAATTGAGATCAGGGGCGGCAAAACAGATGACACAGATGGAGAAGATCCGCAGTAAAACTGCCGGACGGGCACTGGAAGAGGTCAGTTCCGTAAGAAGAAAGAACGCGGTCCTGATCCCGCTGGTGGAGACCGGCGGGGAGCCCGGCATCCTGTTTGAGGTTCGACAGACAGGAATCCGGCAGGGAGGAGAGATATGCTTTCCGGGCGGAAGGATCGAGGAGAACGAGACCGCGGAGGAAGCTGCCGTCAGAGAGACGTCGGAGGAGCTTCTGATCCCCCGGGAAAAGATCGAGGTGATCGCTCCCATGCATACCATGACGGGACCGGGCGGGGCGAAGATCAGTTCCTGCCTCGGTATTTTGCATGACTACAAGGGAACCTTTTCCAAAGAGGAAGTTGAAAGGATCTTCTGCGTGCCCCTGAGCTGGTTTGCGTCTCACGATCCGCGGACCAGCGATGCGGCTATGGTGGTGAAGACTCCGGAGGATTTTCCCTATGAGCTCCTGCCCGGCGGGGAGAACTACCCCTGGCACAGCATTCCGCGAAGGTTCTATTTCTATGAGAGCGACGGCGGTGTGATCTGGGGGATCACGGCGCAGCTTCTGTACCATTGTCTGAAAGTGATCCTGGGGGACAATGCAGAAATGACGCATTCCGATCGGGAAGACCGGGGGATCCGCTCATGAAGCGCAGGCTTATATTTGCGGTGACGCGGGAGATGGCAGGAAAAAGCGTCAGGCAGTTCCTGCAGGAAGAACTCTCTTTCTCAGCACATCAGATCAGCAGGCTCAAATTCCAGGAGGAGGGGATCCGCATAGGCGGGGAGAAAGTCTATGTCAGCCATGTTCTTAAGGAAGGCGAAGTCCTGACGGTCGGGCTCACGGAACAGGTCCTCAGAAGAGATACGGAAGGCGGAAGACCGGGCAAGATCTGGGAGGCCCCGGCTCCGGAATTGTCAAAATATCCCCTGCAGGTCCTGTACGAGGACAGTGACCTGCTGATCGTCAACAAGCCGGCAGGTATGGTCTGCCACCCCTCTCCCGGTCATTACAGCGATACGCTCGCCAATCAGGCCGCGGCGCATCTGGGCGGAACGGGCACCGCGATGGACATGAGGGTGACCGGAAGGCTGGACAGAGATACTTCGGGTATTGTGACTTTTGCCGGAAATTCGGAAGCGGCTGCGATGATCCAGAGGCAAAGGGAGGACGGAAGGCTGATCAAGATCTATCTGGCCCTTGCGGAAGGAAGATTTGAGCTGTCGGAGGGCGCTGTCGACTGCCCTCTTCGCAGAGAAGCACCGGGCTCCCCCCGCATGATCTGCGCACCCGACGGAAAAACGGCGCGTACTTTTTACAGAGTGCTGGCAGAGACAGAGGGACCTGATGGTGATCCGAGGACACTGCTGGCCTGCCGGATCGAGCACGGCAGAACACACCAGATAAGGGTCCACATGGCCCATATCGGACATCCCCTTGTGGGAGATCCGCTGTACGGAAACGGGACCTTGCGGGAAACAATGGGTCTTCACGCCTGGAAGTTATCTCTGCAAAAACCATTCGGAACGGAGCGGATTGAGATTACATCTGAGAAGCCCGGCTGGGCGGCGTTTTATAAAAACGAGCCGGATACACGCATTTTCGGGAAGCCATTTGTGAAAAATTGACCAAGATACAGTATAATGTACAGCAGGAGGCGAGGACAGGGAATGTCGGAGCGGGATATTACGAGAACAGAATATCGTGTAAACTGTGACCCTGAGGGGATCATACCGCGGATCAGGAACTTCTGCCTGGACATGGACGGCACGGTCTATCTGGATAATCTCTGGATCGACGGAGCCAAGGACTTTCTGGCGGAGCTCACAGCTACGGGCAGAAAGTACTGTTTTATGACAAATAATTCCTCCAAGAGCGCGTCGATCTATGTTGAGAAGCTCCTTAATATGGGCCTTGTGATCGATCCGGAGAAGCAGCTGATCACTTCCGGACACGCGACGGTGGATTATCTCAAACGGAAATATCCGGGAAAGCGCATCTATCTCTTCGGAAATCCGATGGTGAAGATGGAGTTTGAGGCCAGAGGCGTTCTGATCGACGAGGAGCATCCGGATATGGTGGTCACCAGCTTCTGCACGAGTTTCCACTACAGAGACCTGTGCAGGCTCTGCGATCTGGTCAGGGAGGGACTTCCCTATGTGGCTACACACCCGGATTTCAACTGCCCGACGAAGACCGGTTTTATTCCGGACATCGGATCGCTCAGCGCATATGTGGAGGCGTCCACCGGGCGCAGGCCGGACAAGGTGGTAGGAAAGCCCGAGGCGGAGATCATTGAGTACGCGATGAGGACCATGGGGGCGAAGCCTGAGGAGTCCTGTGTTGTAGGAGACCGGCTTTACACGGATGTGAAATCCGGCGTGAACAACGGGCTGTACGGCATCTTTGTACTGAGCGGCGAGGCACAGCTGAAGGACCTGCCGGATTCGGATGTTAAGCCGCATCTGATCTTTGATTCGGTGAAAGAGATCATACCGTATCTCTGAAGACCGATCATCGGAGACAGATGACGAGGAGCGATTATGGAAGCAAGAGAAATACTGGAACTGGTGAAAAACGGTTCAATGAGCGTCGAGGAGGCGGAGGGCTTTTTTCGCAGGCAGCCATTCGAGGACATGGGGTATGCCAAGCTGGACCTGCACCGCAGAATACGATCCGGATTTCCGGAAGTGATCTTCTGCAGCGGCAAACCTGACGAATTTCTTATAAATATCTTTCAGAGAATGGCGGAGAAGGAAGGTCAGGCCTTCGGCACCAGGGCGACTGCTGAGCAGTACGAGATGGTCAGAAAGGTGATCCCGGATATACAGTACGATCCTGTCTCGCGGATCCTGAAGCTGGAGAGGACTCCCAAAGAGAAAAAAGGTCTTATTGCGGTGGTCACCGGCGGCACGGCGGACATCCCCGTGGCTGAGGAGGCGGCGCAGACTGCGGAATATTTTGGCTCAAAGGTGGAACGGATCTACGATGTCGGAGTCAGCGGGATCCATCGGCTTCTCTCGCAGACGCAGAGGATCCAGGAGGCCAACTGCATTGTTGCGGTGGCCGGCATGGAGGGCGCGCTGGCAAGTGTAGTGGGAGGCCTGGTGAGCAACCCGGTCATCGCGGTGCCGACTTCCGTGGGATACGGAGCGAATTTCGGCGGCCTTTCGGCCCTGATGACAATGATCAATTCATGCGCGAACGGGATCGCGGTAGTGAATATCGACAATGGATACGGAGCAGGTTATATGGCGACACAGATCAACCGCCTGGCCTGCGGAGGGAATAAATCGGATGCAAAACAGTGATAAGATCCTTTATCTGGAATGCGGAACAGGAATCAGCGGCGACATGGCTGTGGCCGCGATGCTCGATCTGGGGGCGGATCAGGAGAAACTCCTGAAGGTCCTGGAGGGGATTCCCGGACATGGTTTCAAAGTGCAGATCAGCAGAGTGAAGAAAGCGGGAATAGACTGCTGTGACTTCAATGTGATCCTCGATGAGGAGCACGACGGACACGATCACGATATGGAATACCTGTACGGACACCTCGAAGAGGAGAGCGGGCACGCTGACCACACGCACAGCCAT
>CAMKAA010000073.1 GCA_946410365.1 uncultured Lachnospiraceae bacterium
ATTCCCTGCGTCGCGTCCACAACAAGGATCGCGCCGTCGCAGGCCGCCAGCGAGCGGCTGACCTCATAGTTGAAGTCTACGTGACCGGGCGTATCGATCAGGTTGAAGATATACTCCACGCCGTCCTTTGCCTTGTAGACAAGACGCACCGCCTGGCTCTTGATCGTGATGCCGCGCTCGCGCTCCAGTTCCATATTGTCCAGGACCTGGTCCTGCATCTCGCGGCTTGTCAAAAGCCCCGTCCTCTCGATCATGCGGTCCGCCAGAGTGGATTTACCGTGATCGATATGGGCTACGATGCAGAAGTTTCTGGTCCTCTCCCGGATATTGTCGTAGTGATTTGATGCCATATATGTAATGCTGTCCTTTCTTAGGCCGCCCTTCGGGCTCAGCTGTTCTCGTTGATGTAGATCTGGACTCTGCTCTGGATGACTCCCGCGACATCCCTCGCGCTCTTTTGTCCCTCGAAAAAGGCTGCCGCCTCCTCGACGATGATATTCTCGACACTTCTGTCAAAATATGCCTTGCTGCTCAGTCCTCTGAGGAAAGCATAGATCTGGTCGACCTCGGAGTCAGTGATCCTGGGCAGCTCCACATTCTCACCGCCGATATTCATGATAATGTGGTCCTCTACCTTCTGTCCGTTCTCATCCGTATAGTAGATGGGCTCCATCGCCTTATTGGCGAGCTGGTCCAGCGCGTTAATGCTGACCGGCCAGTACATCTCGATGGAATTCTGATAGTCATCGAGAAGGAAGCGGCGCACGAAGCTCCAGCAAGCGTCCTTCTGGTCAGAAGCGGCGTTGACCGCGATCTCAAGCTGCGGGGAGATCGCCGCGGTGCCGGGTGTCTGGGACGGGAAGCCGGCCATGGTGATCTCTGTGCCAAAATAGCCGTACCGGAGATTGACATACTCGTCAAAGGTTCCGACTGACTCTCTTGCGAACAGAGCCTTTCCGTTTCTGTAAAACGCGGTTGTGTCCTCCTGCATGCCGGCCTCATCTATTTTGGCCGGGAACCGGCTTACAAATTCAAGCAGGCGGATAAACTCGGGTGAATCGAACTTACACTCGGATTTGTCCCAGTCGATGAACTGGTCACCGCAAAGCTCCAGAGCCTGATAGAGTATATCATCTCTGCTGGAAAGGCCGAACATCCTGCCCGGATCAATGCCCTTGGAGGCCGCGAGCTGATCGGCGAAGTCCAGTGTAAAGCCGGAACCGTCTCCGATCTCTTCCGTCTTGCCGACAATGGTATTTACATAGAAAGAAGGAATGACCGCGTACGCTTTTCCGTCACTCTTAAAGGTGTCAAAAACATTCGTCAGATATTCTTTCCCGGATATCTCCTCGTCACTTTCCATGTAAGAAGTCAGGTCCTCGAAGACACCCTTGCTGATATAGCTGCTGATGGGCATTATCGGGGAGAGGACCAGCACGTCCGGCGCGCTGCCGGATGCGATATCCGTATTCAGTTTGGTCAGGCCCTCTGATCCGGTCTCCCCATCGTACTGGGAGTAGTCCACGATGCTGATCCTGACGTCCTGATTCGTTTTATTAAAAGCAAAGACCTGTTTGCGGACTTCGTAGTCCAGGTAATAGCTGCCGAGCGTGATCGTCTTGCGGCTGGCTACGATCTCGGGATCCACTTTGGACAGGATCTCCACCACACTTTTACCCGTCAGATCGGCGACTACTGCCGCAAGCTTGCCGTCTTCCATCTCCGCAAGACCGGTCACTGCCATGACATCCATGTCCGAATCCACATAATCGATGATCTTGACAATGCCGGAGCCGTCCAGATTCATTCCGTAGATCGCGTTTGCGCCCGTTATGTACAGCTGCCAGCTCTTGCCGGGGAAAACAAAAGACATCCCAGCTTCAGAAGGGACCGGATAACTGTCTCCCGGTTTACCGGTTTCCATGTCGATCACTGTGATCTGCTCGCCGGTTCCTCCGTATGTGACGGTCACTACCGTACCGTCCTCAAGCACATAAGGTGTGATGCTCCTTAGCTGTTCGTCGGTGCTCACTGTCTTAATAAATGATCCGTCCGCAGCACTGTAAAGATCAAGGCCCATGGAAGTGCTCACTAAAAGACCGTCCTTACAGTAAGCGACACTGTTGACAAAATAGTCCATTTCGCCGTTTTCCGGGACGTGTGCAGGCACTGTCCAGATCTCCTGTCCGTCCGGCGCAATACAGGAGAGGACATACACGGTCTCGCCGGTCTGCGCTGCGGAAGCAGGATCGACTTCCACTGCCTCTGAAACGATCAGCTCCTCTTCGTCGTATGCGTTATCCTCATCCTTGAACTCGTCAGCGGGAGAAGTGATCCCGTTTGTTGCTTCTTCCTGAAGCGCGGGATCATTGGCGGGAGAATCTCCGCCTTCGGTGTAAAACTCCACGACCTGGCCTTTGCCTTCCGCAGAAGGACCTTCTTCCGCCGGTCCGCCGGGGCCCTCTTCCACTGCACCTGCCGGTCCCTCTTCTACTGCTCCGGCCGGTCCTTCTTCGCTTCCGGGGCCGCTCTGCTCAGAGTCCGCGGGAGTAAACCCTACTGAATCACTGTTATAGGAAACTCTTGCGACATAGTAATTGCCGTCAGAGCCGATGTTCATAGCGAGGACATCCTGCATACCGCCGCCGATCAGCAGGCTGTACTGCAGATCTGATCCGTCCGGCGCGAAATTCACCAGCGCGTGAGTTCCCGAATCCGCGAATCCGTAGGAGTAGCCGGCGGCATAGATCCTTCCGTCCTTGTACATCAGGCCGTCCATGTTGAAATCGGTCAGAAATCCGTCATTGTCCTGAAGTTCGACAGGCTGCGCGCTGTAGACATAATCACCGGACGCAGCCGCCTGTGTGCCTCCGCCGGATTCTTTCTTGTCATTTCCGCCCTTACCGCATGCCGCCATGGTCAGAGCCAGCACTGCCGCCATCACCACGCTGATCATCCTGGTATTTCGTTTCATACTGTACCGCCTTTCTGTTATCCCTGATCGTTTCAAAAGGAGTGAGTCCTTTGTCTTCCAGCATACCTTTTTCCTGATTGCTTTCCCCGGACTCGCTGCCCGCTGCCTGAGGCGCTTCAGCCTTTTCTTCTGAAGGCGTATCATCTTCCGGCTCCTGTTCTCTCTCCCTGTAATACTCCGGATATTTCTTTTTGGACTGTCTTTCATAGACGCTGTCCTGAAGATTCCGCACACTTCCCGCCAGAGTCCAGCTTCTGTTCCTGTACCAGTGGATCAGCATCCACAGCAGCAGAAGGATCGTCAGCGCGATCAGAATACACTCCAGAAGAAAGAGCGCCGCAAAGATCATCTCCCATCCCAGGGCAACATTCTCCCAGTAGGGGTAACGGACTGCCCTGGTGCGCATCCCGAGAAGGGCAAAATTCCGGATATCCTTGTATAGGTTGGGAATCCTGTATCGGTTAGTGTTGTCCACCACGATCGCCCCGGAATCCTCGCCAAACGCTTTTTTCACTGTCGCAGCCGCATATCCTTCGACCGGATCCGGCATCACGATCTCATAGGTCGTGATCATTCCCGTATCTTTGTAGTGGGTGTTGCTTGTCCCCACATTTTCCATGTTCTGCGTGCTGTCGGAGGTATTTCCCTGCGGGTCTGACGAGTTCCCGGATTCTCCTTTAGCTCCGCCGGAAGAGCCTGCATCTCCGCTGCCTGCAGGGGCGTCGGCCGCCTGGCCGCCCGCCGACTGCGTATCTGCCGGTGACTCCGCCGCTTTCGCTTCAGTCCGGTACCCTGCCGGTCTGGACGCTGTGGCAGGCATCCCCTGTGAGCTGCCATCGGATCCGTTTCCGGAGCCGCCGTACTGAATAAGCGTCTTATACTGAACAAAGACCACATAGTCAGAGAGGCCTCCCTCTTTATAGAGGCTTCCCTCTCCCTTTTTGTAAACACCCGAAATGCGCAGGTGCATATCCCGGACCCGGACCGTTCGTCCCTCTACGTCAAAAGAGCCGAACAGTTTCCAGGCGGTCTCCTCGTCGAGAAGGATCTCATCCTGCATCACAGAGTCAGGCAGATAATAGGAACCGGCTGACAGTTTGAGAGGGTGGAAGGTGAAAAACGCGCCTCCGGTCCCCACTGCTTCGACGGTTACCGACTTGCTTCCCGCAGCCAGGTTAAGCTTCCCGATCCCGCTGTAGCAGTCCTGCCACAGTTTCGAGTCTTTGCCTTCCGAAGTCTTTTTGATCGAATCCTGGGCAAGAGCAGTATTAATCTTGTACTCCAGATCCTTGATGTTTTCTTCCATCAGCGCTTCTTCCCGGGGAAGAAAAGCGCTTACCTGCGCGCAGCTCTCCGGGGCACCCCATCTGGAGGCCTCCCGCTGATCTTCAAATCCGAGCGCTTTTATCTCCCGAAATCCGTGGATCCCCGCTGCCGCGATGAGCCACAGGGCGCAGATTTTCAATGCGGTCTTTTTCCAGGGAGTTATCCCGCGCTTTTTCCTCTTGGCGGTCACTGCTGCAAATCCTCCGCAAGTCTCACCTGCATGCCGGCAGCTACCGGCTTGGTGGTAGTCGTGATCACATATTCATAGCCGCTCAGGGGACCTGATATGGCTGTCAGAAGATCATCGCTCTCAAGGACCTGCACGTCCACTCTGGTCGCGATGTATCTGTTCCCGAGAGGACTCTCTTTGCTGCTGACGATCAGAATGAACTTGCCGTTATTGTCCTCCCTCACAGCGTTGTTGGGAACTGTGAGATCATAGGTCTTCGTGTTCTCTCCCACACTGAGCTGTATAGTATCTCCGGGCTCCACATCTGGACTCTGGATCTCGAACTTCAATATTTTGCCGCCGGAACTGTCCGAAGAATCCGCTGAAATGCTCGCCAGCGTTGCCTTAAAGTCCGAGTAAGCCCACTCATTCTGGGGCTTGGCCTCCATGCCGGTCTTGAGCATCTGCGCCTGTTCCTTGGTGCAGGTGAAACTGACTGTCATCCCTTTCCCCTCGGGCTGGATCACAGCTCCTACAATGTCCGAGGAGGTGTTGTCTCCTGCGTTATAGGCGACAGATACGACTTTGCCGTCGATCGGCGCCTTGACAGTGGCACTCTTCTCCGCTTTCTCAAGACTCTCCACCTTGGCCTGGGCGTCCTCCATTGTCTTCTGGATCGATTTGAGTTCCAGTTCCGCCTGAATGCTCTTTACGGTAGTATCCCTGTTGTTGGTCGCCCTTGTCAGTTCTGCCTCGGTCTCCGCTTTATAGGCCTGCGCGTCAGCGAGCTTTTTGGCATTTCTCGCGGCCTGTTTGGCAGCTTCTTCATCATCTCCCAAAGTGCTGGTATTATTGACAGTCCCGTTAAGTCTCTCCACCTCCAGGCCCGCTTCCGTATCTTCATAGAGCGCGTCATCGTAGTCGGAATTCACCTCGTCGAGTATCTCCTGCATCTCGTCATCCGTCAGATACTCGCCGTTTCTGATCCTTTCCACCGCGTCATTGGTCAGGTTTCCGCTGAACAGGGCTTTCTGGAAATTGGCCTTCGCCTCCTCGTATTCCTTCCTGGCCTCTTTGAGTTCATCGGACTCCGAATCCTGCAGTTCAAAGATCACGTCGTCTTTTTTGACTTCGTCGCCTGCCCTGACATTGACGGATGCGATCACTCTGCCGTTGGGCGCTTTTACACTGTAGGGATCCTCTACCTCAGCGACGCCTGAACCTCTCACCTTGGGTGTGATGCTTCCCTCCTGCACGTATCGGGTCGCAACCTGCGGAAGCGAGTAGTTCATGATCGTGTTTGAGAAGAAGGTCAGAATGAGCATGATCGACAAAAAGACAATGGCAAGATTCTTGATCCAGTCCTTTCTCGCGGCTGAGCGCTGCATCTGATACCGTTCTCTGTTTTCCTTATCTTCGATTTCGTACATAACCTGTCTACCTCTTTAAAGTGACGGGCCCTGACATCATTCCTTGATGCCGCCCTGGTACAGAATTCCTTCCACAAGATACTCTT
>CAMKAA010000074.1 GCA_946410365.1 uncultured Lachnospiraceae bacterium
TGCAAACCAGGCTTGTGAGAACAAGGAAGGCAAGTAATCTACACGAAACTTACGGAAACATCCGCGGGGTAGGCCGGAGTGCGTGAGCACTCCGGCCATTGTTGTGCGCGGCCGGTCTGTCTGACAGCATACAAAACCACAAGAAAAGGAATGATCAGATGATCCATCAATATAAACTCAACGGATACAATATAGTATTGGACGTGTACAGCGGCAGTGTCCATATAACCGACGACGCGGCCTATGACGCGATCAGATACCTGGAGGAGGGAAAGTCACGGGAACAGGCAGAGGCCCTTTTGTGGGAACAGTATTCTGACCGCGGCATTACTAAGGAGGATATCGGGGATATTTTCTCCGATATAGAGGAACTGCGGGAAAACGGCAAGCTCTTTACCGAAGATATTTACAAGGACCATAACTATGATATGAAGCAGAGGAATACAGTCATAAAAGCTCTCTGTCTTCTTGTGGCCCATACCTGCAATCTCAATTGCGAGTACTGCTTCGCGTCTCAGGGCAAATTCCAGGGTTCATCCGGTCTTATGAGCTTTGAGACCGGCAAAAGAGCGCTGGATTTTCTGGTGGAGAACTCGGGTTTTAGAAAGAATCTGGAAGTGGACTTTTTTGGCGGAGAGCCGCTGATGAATTTCGAAGTCTGCAAACAGCTGGTCGCTTATGCCAGAAGCATAGAGAAAGAGAAGAAAAAGAACTTTCGCTTTACGCTGACTACGAACGGAGTAGGCATCACCGATGAAGTGATCGAGTGGGCCAATAAGGAGTGCCACAACGTGGTCCTGAGCCTCGACGGAAGAAAAGAGGTAAACGACAGGTTCAGAGTCGACTATAAAGGAAATGGAAGCTATGACCGCATAGTCCCGCTGTTTAAGAAATTTGCGGATTCCAGAGGACAGAAGGGCTATTATATGCGCGGCACATACACGCATTTCAATACCGACTTTACCAATGACATCTTTCACATGGCAGATGACCTTGGATTTACGGAACTGTCCATGGAACCTGTTGTCACGTCTCCCGACAGCCCCAGTGCTCTGACGAAAGAGGACCTTCCTGTCCTCTTTGAGCAGTACGAGATCCTGGCCAAAGATATGCTTCGCAGAGAGCGTGAAGGAAAGCCGATCACATTCTATCATTATATGATCGACCTCGAACACGGTCCCTGTATTTACAAGAGGATATCAGGCTGCGGCTCGGGTACAGAGTATATGGCTGTCACCGCTTGGGGTGACCTGTATCCCTGCCATCAGTTTGTGGGAGATCCCGATTACAAGCTTGGAGATATCTGGACCGGTGTCACCAACCATGAGAAGCAGGATGAGTTCAAGTACTGCAATGTTTATTCCCACGACGAGTGCCGGAACTGCTGGGCGAAACTCTATTGTTCCGGCGGATGCGCGGCGAACGCATATCACACCACAGGCCGGATCAGCGGCGTATATGAGTATGGCTGCGAACTCTTTAAGAAGAGGATCGAATGCGCGCTGATGCTCAAGGCTGCGACCGCGATGGAAAAGGGAGAAGAGTGCTGATTTGCTGACCGCAATGCCGGAAACGCAGGGTACCTCTCACGAACCGGATCAAAGATGGGGAAACTCCTTGCGAAGATTGCTGATGCCGGTAATATAGTTGAGATCGACGTCGTAGTATCTGGCCAGCCTGATCAGAATGTCGAGAGGGACTTTCGCGCTTCCCGTCTCATAGTCGCTGTAAGTCCTGGGAGGGATTTGGATCGCAACTGCAACATCTTTTTGAGAAAGATGATTCTGGTATCGGAGTTTCTTGATTCTGGATTTACATGTGACACGCATAGAAATGATCCTTTCGAAAAGGCATCCGGGGATGCTCTCAGACTTAAGAAGTGATGTGGCTTAGCCACAAAAGAATTATAGTATAATTGCAGACAAATATGTTGTAAAAAGATTGTCTGAAGAGAAGGTTGGTCGAGTTTTGGGCCAATATAGGGATGAACAGTAATGGATGAGAGAGAAGTGCTGCGGGGCAGGATCCGCGATCTCTGGAACAGGACACGGGAGGGAGAGTATCTCAATCACACGGGCTTTCTTCCGCTTGATCTGCAGTCCTATGCGCGCCGATTGATCCGCGAAGACAAAATACCGGAGAGATCAGGATCCGGTCCTTACTGTATGTTCAGCGGCGGATTCGAGGAGGCGGACAGGAAGATGCTCCTTTTTGTCCCTTCGTACATGACTGAAGAAGAAGTAGAGTCTGAACTGGCGAAGGGAGAGGGCGCCTTTACCTGTGTAAAGATCGCAGCTGTCAAATCCGGCTTTTCCACCCCTCCTGACCACAGAGACTATCTTGGGAGCCTGATGAACCTGGGGATCACCCGGGAGCAGATTGGCGACATCATCTGCAGGGGAGACGAAGCTTTTGTATTTGCGGTGAAGGAGACGGCTCCGTTTATCTGCGGAGAACTGACCAGAGTCAGACATACTACTGTGACGGCGGAGATAAAAGCACCTTCGGAGTGTCCGTGCGAGGTTCAGACGAGCAGGGAGAGCGGAAGTGTTTCCTCCGAGAGAGTGGACTGCCTCGCCGCGCATGTGTTCCACCTCTCCAGGTCCCAGGCTTCGCGCCTGATCGAGCAGGAGAAGGTATTTGCTGACGGCCGTATCATCACGTCAGCATCCTACACACCTTCACCCGGAGAGAGGATCTCCGTGAGAGGGTACGGGAAATTCCGATATCTTGGTACGGACGGAAAGACCCGCAAGGGAAGGCTCATCGCGAGGTACGAGAGGTACATCTGAATAGACAGAAGGGGAAAAATCAGCTAGAATAGATGAGACGGCAGCATTACTGCGGCCGGCCTCATGCATCAATTTCAACTGTTTCATAATGCGTATAATAGGAGCGTAAGGTTATGAATTTGGAAGAAGCCAGACAGAAACTGGAAAAATACGGACAGCTTCATGTTCTTGATTATTACGGGGAACTAACGGACGAACAGAAGGAATCTCTTCTTGCGCAGATCGATGAGACTGATTTCTCAGTGATCCGCTATGCGGAGAATCCTCATGGAAATCAGGTGAGGGGAAAGATCACGCCTCTGGGAGCGATGGAGATCCCGGAGATTGAAAAAAACAGAGAGCGCTTTACCGAGACCGGCCTGAAGGCACTGCGTGAACAGAAGATCGGCGCGGTGCTGCTTGCAGGCGGCATGGGCACAAGGCTCGGATCCGATGATCCCAAATGCATGTATAATATCGGCATCACGAAGCCGGTATACATTATGCAGCGCCTGATCGAGAACCTTATGGACGTAGTGAAGGAAGCCGGAGTACCGGTGCCGCTGTTTATCATGACCAGCGACAAGAACCATGACAAGACCGTGGGCTTCATGGAGGAGATGGACTATTTTGGCTATGACAAAGATATGGTCCGTTTCTTCAAACAGGATATGGCTCCTGCTGTCGATTACAATGGCAAGGTCTATATGGAGACCAAATACAGGATCGCCACTTCACCCAACGGAAACGGCGGATGGTTCCTGTCCATGATGAAATCCGGCGCTCTTGACAGAGCCAAGGAACTGGGCGTAGAGTGGCTCAATATTTTCGCTGTGGACAACGTCCTGCAGAGAATCTCGGATCCCTGCTTCGTCGGGGCTACGCTGGAGAGCGGATGCGCGACCGGCGCTAAGGTCGTTCGCAAGGTCACACCGGACGAAAAGGTCGGAGCTCTGTGCCTTGAGGACGGAAAGCCTTCCATCGTCGAGTACTACGATATGACTCCGGAACTGCTCGAAGCTAAGGACGAGAAGGGGCAGCCCGCGTACAATTTCGGCGTCATCCTCAACTATCTGTTCAGAGAGAAGGATCTCGAGCGAATCGTCAACGACGTCCTTCCGGTTCATGTAGTAGAGAAGAAGATCCCTTATATGGACAAGGACGGCAGCGAAGTTAAGCCCGAGGAACCCAACGGATACAAATTTGAACAGCTCGCAGTGGACCTTGTCAGGGAACTTGACACCTGTCTTCCTTATGAGGTTCTCCGCGAGAAGGAATTCGCGCCGATCAAGAATAAGACTGGTATAGATTCTGTTGAATCCGCAAGAGCACTCTGCCTGGCAGACGGAATCGAACTGTAACCGCTAAAGGAGATATATGTTCAGACTCTGGGTCAAAGTATGGAAAGATAATCATCTGATTCACGATACGGTAGTAGAGAACGACCGGCGCGACACGAGAACACACAAGGTCCTGCAGGGGCTTGAAGAAGGATGCCGGAGATTTGACCTGGCTGTACCGATCTGGCTGGATTCATCGATCCGCGATTTTAAGAGACATGCCAGATGCAGATTTACACAGGACTCCTTTATCGAGCAGATCGACTTTGATTATCTTGAGATCTGGGTAATAGAGGAAGATATGTACTATTGAACTGATAAACCGGATGACCGCAGCTGCGGTTATCCGGTTTTCACTTTTTTTTCACTTTTTTGCCCGCGAATCATCACAGTTTATCACAGTTTCAACACAATTGATCCTTATACTTGCACTATCGGAAAAAAGAATGATTCGTTCAGATCATATATGAAAGGCAGGTATTAATAAGATGAGTGACGAAAGATGGAACACGGAAGCTTCTGATAATCAATTCACCGGAGGGCCTTCCGGGACTGAAGACAAGAACATCATTGACAGTACAGCGGAAGTGATCGGCGAGACAGAGAACACTGCGGCGGAACCCGCTCATGAATACGAGTATAAAACTCAGGAAACAGCGGCGTATGAGAATTATTCCCAGAACGCATCCTCTTCCGGCACATATTCACATGCTGATCCCGGATCCGCGACGGGCAACGGGAGCTACAACTATGAGAACTCGACTCATGAGTACTATCAGGGCGGGAATTACGGCTCCTCGATGGGCGGCGGCCGGGACGGCGGATCAAATGGCAGAGGAAAGGGCTTCCTTGTCGTGGTTCTGGCGATCGTATTCGGCGCATGCATCGGAGCCGGATTCTGGGGCGTGCACCGCTACCTCGGTAATAAAGGACTGACAGCCGGCGCGGCGATCACTGAATCTGCGGAGAACAAGGACTCTTCTCTGACAGGCGGAAAGAATGCGGAGGAAGAAGAGAAGCAGGAAGCCGCCGCGGAAGAGAAGCAGGATGAAGCGGCAGCGGCCGAACAGAAAGAGCCGGATGCAGCTTCCGAAAACAAGCAGGAAACACCTCAAGCCGCAGAATCGGCAAATCCGGTACAGCAGCAGGCCTCCGGAAAGACTGACAGCGAAGGGATCCAAAATGAAGCCGGCCTGATCATTGCTGATTCGGAGACACCTGACACAGAGCTCACTAAAGTGGTGGACAAAGTGATGCCCTCGATTGTTTCCGTTTATAATGATTTCACTGAGGAAGTTCAGAACTTCTACGGCCAGACCTTTACCAGACAGGGTGAGTCTACCGGTTCCGGCATTATCATCGGAAAGACTGACAGCGAACTTCTTATTGTGACCAACAACCACGTGGTGGAAGGGGCAGACCATCTCAGGGTTCTGTTCATAGATCAGGAGACGTGTGACGCGGAGATCAAAGGAACGGATCCCAGCAACGATCTGGCAGTGATCGCTGTTTCCCTTTCCAGTATCAAAGATACGACCCAGAATCAGATCAAAGTGGCAACACTTGGAAATTCTGACAATCTCAAGATCGGCGAGGATGTTATCGCGATCGGTAATGCGCTCGGTTATGGACAGTCTGTGACAACAGGCATTGTCAGCGCCAATAACAGAGAGATCAATGATGATACTATCACCGGCACATTTATTCAGACCGATGCGGCGATCAACCCCGGAAACTCCGGCGGCGCGCTTGTCAACATCAATGGTTATGTGATCGGCATCAACTCCAGTAAGATCGGCGGAAACGCAGTGGAAGGCA
>CAMKAA010000075.1 GCA_946410365.1 uncultured Lachnospiraceae bacterium
TTGACGAAAGTTTTGCAGAAAAGGTAATCCCAGCAGATGACAGCGTACGGCTCTTCAGGGGGGGGCATTTTGAACGGTAAGGGTACGCTGACAAACCGGGATTTACATCACCATATTGCCATAACGAAAAACGCCAGTGCATATATTCCCACTATAATCGCAGTTGCAGTCCAATCCAGGACTCCCAGAATCTTCACAGTCTTATCCTCTCTCGCCAGTTTTCTCCCTATAAAAAAAGCTGCAAATCCGAAAAACGCAAATATAAAACTTACCGCCGTGACTATTCTTAGAAAAGGAGAGTCTGTATCCCTTTTAAGCAGCAAAAGCGCAGATATCACAGATAATATTGGGTTTAATTCAATTAATATTGCTGTCGTTCTCTTCGTCATCTTTCTCGTTCCAGTCCTTATATGACTTGCCCCTTGGCCTATTCTTTTCTGTCAAATGTATCCCTGTCATAAATGGCATTTCAGCCCTTGGTGCAGACTGCTTCAAAAGATCCACACCTTTTGTTATCCCCATTGGATCTTTCTTTTTCTTAGCAATGGCTTTTCTCTATGTTTTCTCGGTCAAATCCCGATTTGTCAAGCTGAGTATACCATTTGCAAATAGTGAGAACAACAAGAAAGATCATTTTCTTTAATTCTATCAAAATTACCTACCTTTTATGCCTAAGTACGCCCAAAAGGTACAGGATCAAGGTAAGTACGCCTAAAAAACACTTTCACCCCGAAAAGCGGGAATGTGTTACTCTTCTCTATACCTATACCCATCCGGAATTCGAATATACGCACGAATATGTTCGTCGATAAATCGCTCAACAACTCCAGAAATGTTGTTCACATTCCCTTCTGCAGCAAGGATCGTCCGCTCCCGTTTCTCAAGGACAATCCCTATATGGTCGTGCTCTTTGTTCTCGAACACCCTATCATAGAGTACGATGTCTCCCGCTTCCGGAACAAAATCTTTCGGCCCTTTATGGTATTCAATCCGCCGATCACCTACGGCAAACTCCTCCCAGCCAAGGCATGCTGCCAGATGACAGGTTTCACATTCCTCGGGTCTGTACGGGATCTCGAATCCCGCTGCTGTGCAGCAATAGTAGACAAATGCCGCACACCATAACCCGTCAGCTTCCTCGAGATTCCATGTCGGAAACAATCGCACAATCGGCGAAAGATTGGACGCCATCCCATCAACATCTCCGTGAAACGGAGCCTGCGCCATATCCTTTGCAACCTTGGCCAGTATTTCTCTTGTTGCTTTTTCCATATATGCCTCACCAAACTTCGATTTGACGGGATGATTATACTATACCGCGTCGATGAAAACAAGAAACCTCTTTTGTCCATTGGTAGACAAAAGAGGTTTCTTTGATGCCTAAGTGCGCCCAAAGGTACACTTTTTTAGCTAAGTACGCCTAAAAGTACACCAGAAGTACATTCTTTGCCCTGATAAGCCGGAATTCGTCAACATCTTATGAATCCGCAGCACCCCATCTCCGAGAATTCACTGAAACCCAATGATTTGTAAAATGCAAATGTTTTGGGAGTTTTGTCTGTTGTCAATTCAATTTGTCGAACATCGGGATACCGTGTAAGTACAGCTTTTATCAGCGCTGTCCCGACACCTTGCCTCTGCTTTTCAGGATAAACAAGAATGTCCTGAATAAATACAACAGTATAACCATCGCCAACAGCTCTGATGATCCCGAGCAGGTCATCATCTTCATACGCAGCCAGCACCAGCAATGAATGTTCATAACCACAGCGAAGTGCCGTCATATTTTCTGTATATGCTGTCCATCCAACTTCTGAATAAAGGCGCAGGATTTCGTCCTCCTTATAATCTTTATATTCTTTGATTTCCATACCCAGCCTCACATTTTGCGATTTGTTGAGGTTATTATATCAAACTCTAACTGTTGAATCAATAAAGGAAGCTCTTTTACCTTTGGTAGACAAAAGAGCTTCCTTTTATGGCTAAAGAATGCTATTTTGACAAAATGAAGGTAATCGTTATTTATTGATACGACCTTTACTTACCGGGAAGGACGGCTATAAAGCATCTTCCGAAAATCGGAGAATTGTGGTATACTACATCTCGTCAATTCGTGATTTATAGAGGTCTTGACTATAGACTTCCAGTTCGTTGAGACAGTAGTCTGCTTTTACGTAAAGATGCATAAGAGAACTTAGAAAGCATGAAAAAAGGGATTCCGAGGATTTCACCTTGATGAGGTGGTTTCCCGGGATTCCTTTTTTGCTATTCTGTCAATAGTACTTTTCGCTGGAAAATGCAAGGATGGGGCTGAACAACTATTGTCAGGTGGTGGCAGACTGTGGAGCAATTTTCGTGGCTCGGTAGAGTCATTATGCCGCTTGGCGGTGATCGGAGAAACAAATGTCAAGTAAGAAAAATTATTTAGAATGGCGCACAAACAGGGTTTAATTCCGTTATACATATTGAAGATTACACTGAGGAAGGAGGTCGTTCGTTGAATCTGGAAGAGCAATATGATCGGATCTATAAATATCTGTATTTCCGCCTTCATGACCAACATACAGCGGAAGACCTGACGCAGGAAACCTTCCTTCGGTTTATTGGAAGTAGGACGTATCAGGACGAGAACCGACAGCTACAGTACCTGTATACGATTGCACGCAATCTGTGCAGTCAGTATTACAGAGACAAGATGATTGTTTTTAACATTGATGAAGCGCTGGATATCCCGCAGCTGGAGGAATCGGAACAGTCATTGTTAGAGCGTATCAGCCTGATAGATGCTCTTCAGAAGCTCTCACTGGAGGAGCGGGAAATGCTCCTTTTGCGGTATGTTAACGACGTCCCTGTTCCCGTGATAAGCCGTCTGTACCATATATCAAGGTTTGCTGTATACAGAAGGCTGAAAGGGATATTGAAAAAGGTCAAGGAAGAAATGGAGGGAGAAAATGGATAATGATAGGATTATCAAGCTTCTGAAAGAAATCTGCTCGACTCCGGAACCTGAAGAGAAGAAGGCTTTCTTTCAAGGATTAGAAGATCAAGGCCTGATATCCAGACGACCTGTAGTCATAAATCATGGGGACTTTCTCCTGAGACAGTTTTTTTATGTTGGCAAGTGGATATGGCTGCTATCTGCCGTCCTATTGTTGTGCATTATGGGAATCTGTTACGGTAACACAGGAAACTATCCTTTTGCCTTAACTCCTCTTCTGGCAGTAGAAATCCTTGTTGAGACAGGAAGATCTTCTAGGTGGAAAATGGCTGAATTGGAGTATACTGCCAGATTTTCATTAAGGAGCGTCATGCTTGCAAGGATATTTCTGGTTGGTATCGTAGAGACGGCAGGACTTCTGGTTGTTATTTGGGTGGTGCGACCTTGGTTTTCGTATTCTCTGATCAGAGTATTTCTATATATGATGGTGCCGTATCTGGCAGCCTCACTGTTAGGCTCGGTATATGAGAGGAAAAACAGGTCGGACAATAACTGGGGAAGCATAATAATCTGCTTCTTGTCATCAGGACTTTTTGCGGCGGCACCATATTACCTGAGCAGCTTATATGAGGAAAGGTTTACTGTCATCTGGACAGTAGCGTTTATCCTGCTTGTTTTCAGTCTTGTCGTCAGCATGCGCAGATGGATTTGTGAGTTGGAGGAAGCGGTATGGAACTAATAGCAGACAGAATCACCAAACAGTATAAAAACAAGATTGCGGTTGATCGGATGTCATTTACCTTGACAAAGGGAGTAACGGGACTTCTGGGCGCAAACGGAGCGGGAAAAACAACCCTGATGCGGCTGCTCTGCGGGGTTCTTGCTCCTGACAGCGGAACCGTCTCCTGTGACGGAATGAGCGTGGGAACAGAGGAATATCGAGATATTTTGGGGTATCTTCCCCAGGACTTCGGTTTCTATCCGGAATTCTCCGGAAAGGATTTCCTGCTCTATATGTCCGCTGTAAAGGGCCTGACAAAAAAAGACGCCATTCAAAAAACAAAGGAACTGATCGAGCTGGTCGGGCTGGGAGATTCCGCCGGAAAAAAGGTACGTACGTATTCCGGTGGGATGAGGCAGAGGCTTGGGATCGCGCAGGCTCTCTTAAATGATCCGCAGATTCTGATTATGGATGAACCGACAGCGGGTCTTGATCCACAGGAGAGAATCCGCTTTCGCGAGCTGATCTCAGGATTGGGAAAGAATAAAATCGTTTTGCTCTCCACACACATCGTATCGGATCTGGAGCATATCGCAGACCGGCTGATGATTATGAAGGACGGGCAACTGCGCTGGCAGGGAAACCGGTCTGCCGGGGGAGAAGATCTGGAGGCATTCTATATCTCTCAGATTGGGGAAAAGAGGTGAATTTGCGGGATGCTTCGGACGATATATTTGTATGAACTGAAAAAGCTGTTTCGTGCAAGGGTAAATTTGATTGCGCTTGCAGGAGCAGTCCTTATGCTCTTGTTCCTGGCGATATTCTCCATTTCGGAGGTCCAACCTGTATCTCGGGAAGCGGCCAAAGAACTGGACGGCAGGACCATTGACGAAGAACTGATAGAGGAAATGAAACCTGCTATGAGGTTTGAAAACGGATCTACGCTTATGGAGATTACTACGGAGTCTGAAAAATATGTTCCTGTTATGGAGGTGATCACTTCCGTGACCGGTTATTACCGTGATCTTACCCGCTTTGATGGGTCAGAGTTTTATGCCTTGCGTGAGCAGGAACTGAAGCAGCGAATCGAAAAACAGGGGCTCTCAGAAACAGACAAGGAATTCTGGCGCAGTCAGGAGGCGCAGGTTTCCAAACCTTTTGTTTATCATTATCACAGTGGGCCTGCAAACCTGCTCAAAGCCTTTCAGGTACTTGGATTCTTTATCTTTCTCCTGTCTACTGTCGGGCTGTCGGGCGTCTATGCAAGAGAAACGGCAGATAACATGAATCAGCTTCTGTTGTGCAGCCGATACGGAAAGAAAGAACTGTATCTGATCAAATTTGCTGCTGGCCTTACTTGGATTATGGCAGCGGCATTCCTTTTGCTTCTTGCGATATTCACCCCCTATTCCTTTGTTTACGGGATGGAAGGCATGGGGGAAATGCTGCAGTTGGTGAAGCCGTGGTCCATGCTTCCTTATACGCTCGGACAAATGCTGGGGGTGTACGCAGGAATTTACCTGCTTGCAGCGGTCCTTTTTGCCGCTGTGACCATGCTGCTGTCTGTGATTACGCAGAATCAGCCCACTGTGACCTGCGGATTGTTGGGATATCTGATCGTTGATCTGTTTGCGAATCTTCCGGAGCGCTTTGGCATCATACAGAGAATATGGCTTCTCCGGCCGAATGCGGTTTTGATGAATACAGGATTTACCAACTACCGACTGATACATCTGGCAGGCAGATTGTTTTTGAACTTTCAGGCAGCACCAGTTCTCTATGCTGTGATCAGCATCACGGCGCTATTGATCGGAAGAAGAAAATATCGTAGGCTTCAAGTCGGGAATTAATGCCCGCTTAAATAGGAACGTCAGCAAATCATAGATGCAAACAAGAATAAGTGGAATAAACATGGCAATCAAACCATAAAAACAAGAATCCTGATCCGAAACAACCCCGGTTCAGGATTCCTTTTTAATCTTATAGTGGAAAAGTACCAAGAACAGCCATAGTTAAACGCATTCAAAGCACTATTTGGCAAAAAATAGGATTGCCATTTTGTTAAAATAGCAATCCTAACATGGCGGAGAAGGAGGGATTCGCCCGCCTGCGGGCGGGCCCGGTCGCGGGGAAAACGTGCCCCCGGCAC
>CAMKAA010000076.1 GCA_946410365.1 uncultured Lachnospiraceae bacterium
TCCTCGATCTCCCTGACCAGAGAGCGGAACGGAATACGGAAAGTGCGCACTGTCAGCGCAGTGCTCAAATAAGAGATATTCTGTGCCAGCCTTCTCTGCATTGCTGCGTCCATGGCAACAGCCGCGAGAAAACGCTTGTAGACTCCCATATCCACCGTGAGCTCCATTGCGCCCAGAATGGCATCCAGATAGAGCGTCCGGACAAAACAGCCGTCCAGGATCTCCACTGAGCGGATGACACGGGATTCTTCCCAGATCGAGATTTCCTTGCGGTACATGTCCCTGGCCTTTTCTCTCTGTCCAAGGCTCTCGAGACTTTCTGCGTATACTGTGTAGTAGAATGGATGGTAGTCCTTCGGAGGGAAGATACCGCCCAACAGTTCCGCCGCTTTCTTATAATCCTTCAGCGCGTGGCAGGCCTGTCCGAGGCTGATGATCGTGTTCTGATCATCCGGATCTGCTTCCGTTGCCTTCTCCAGATATTCCCTCGCCTCATCGTAACGTCCCTGGGACATAAGGCACCTGCCCAGCATGGAGAGCACGTCGGCACTGTCCGGCAATACCTCCAGCATCTCTCTGCAGAGCTTCTCCTGACCCGCGTAATCGCCGTCATACTCTCTGTAGAGAGCCTGTCTCATCTGTTCCCTGATCGTCAGCGGCAGCTGTGCCGTGTACTGGTCGATCTGTTCCATATAATCGTGGAGATCACTGCGCACAGTGATCATTCCGTCTCTTTGTTCTGCCATGATTGTTCGCTTATTCCTCTGTACTAATGTCTGTCGTTTCAGGATCCTCTGTCTTTGCCTCGGCGGGATCTTCCGCCTTCTCTTGTGCGGGATCTCCGTTCTCAGGCTGGCTGTCAGGCATCTCGAGTTCTGTGACTCTCACATCCTTCGCGGCTTCCATCATCTTCTCCAGTTCCTTGGTATCCGTCTTGTCACCGATGTCGTCGGACAGGTCCTCGATCGTGATCTTCATCATATCGTCGTGAGTCGGATTTTCCATGGCTGCCACTCGGCGCGCCTGATTCGTGATGATGTCCTCGAACATATTGCGGACTTCACGCGCATTGGCAAAATTCTCCTGCCTCATCATCTTTCTGCCGATGATACGTGCGCGGATCTGCTTCTTCGCGTCCTCTTCCACAACATAGTCATATTTCTGGCAGTTCAGATAGAAGATCGCTTCCAGCTCATCGATGGTGTAGTCCGGGAATTCGAAATATTTGTTGAAACGGGACTTCAGGCCGGGATTGCTGTTAATGAACTTTTCCATCGGCTTCGTGTAGCCCGCGACAATGACGACCAGGTCGTCTCTGTGGTCTTCCATGGCCTTGAGGACCGTGTCGATGGCCTCCTGGCCGAAGGCGTCGTCCTTCTGTGCCAGCGCGTAGGCCTCGTCAATAAACAGAACGCCTCCCATGGCCTTCCTGATCTGTTCCTGAGTCTTGAGGGCAGTCTGTCCAACGTATCCCGCCACAAGACCGGAGCGGTCTACCTCGACGAGCTGTCCCTTGGAGAGCACGCCGATCTGCTTGTAGAGTCTTCCGATGATCCTGGCGACAGTTGTCTTGCCGGTTCCGGGATTTCCTGTAAAGACCAGGTGAAGGGATACGGGAACTGACCTGAGTCCGGCGTCGCTTCTCATCTTCTGTATTTTGACAAATGCCATGAGCTCCTTGACGTCATCCTTGATCGTCGTAAGGCCGACGAGGGATTCCAGTTCCTCCATGGGATCCTTCTCGGGCTCCTGGGGTTTCTGCTCCTCTTCCTGCCCCTCGGGACCCGGGCCGCCCGCCGCCACTGCGGACTCTCCGCCCTTGGAAGCGCCCTGAGGCATCCCGACAGGCCGCACTTCCCCGGTCTCATTGGTCAGCTTCATGAGCTCTTCCATCTTCTTTTTATTGGATTCGTCCATGTTCTGGGCGATCTCCTCTGTGCGGGACATCAGGTCCTGAGCTTCCTTGAGAGCCTTCTTGGCGTCCGCCAGAGGATCGGGGCGTTTCCGTCTTGCCTGATCAAGAAGTTCGGCTGCAGACGGCTCCCGGGAGGAATCTGTATCCTCGAAGATATCCTTGGAATTCTTCCTGATCGATGAGCCGAACATATCTCCGTACAGGCCCTTGAGCAGATCCTTCTCCCTGTTTGTAAGCTCGGTCAGTCTTTCAAGGTCTTTCTTAGTTCTCTTATCCACCTGCGCTCTCCTTTCTTCCTGCTGCCGGGATTTATCCAAGCACCCGCGCTATACTCTCTACATCCGGTAGAAACAGGAAACTCTTCCTGCTCTCCTCATCCAAAAAACCCTCCCGGACCATGACGTCCAGCATCTGCCGGAGAGGTTCATAATAGCCGTCCAGGTTAAAAACAATGCAAGGCTTATCGTTGTGCCCAAGCCGCACCTGGGACATTACCTCTGAAATCTCTTCGAGTGTCCCCGTTCCTCCGGGAAATGCGATATAGGCATCTCCGTGGGCGATCAATTTCTCTTTTCGCTCCGCCATTGTCTCAGTGACGATGAGCTGTGTGATACCGTCATGCTGCAGACAGCTGTCCACAAAAAATCCGGGCTCGATGCCGATCACTTCGCCGCCGGCCTGAAGGACCGCTTCCGCCAGTTCTCCCATCAGTCCGATCCTGCTGCCGCCGTAGATCAGCCGATGGCCTGACTTTCCGATCCATGTTCCGAGTTTGATGACTTCCTGTGCATATCCGGGATGATTGCCCGAGGCAGAGCCTAAATATACCGTAATATTCATATAGTCAGCTTTCTAAACTGTATTTGTGCGCTTTCACCGCGCCACGAATCTTATTTTAGCACTAATATGTGCAGCTTAGCACCATAATAATGCAAATAATTTCCTCCTCCGCAAAACAAAGGCCGGCGCACCGGGAATCAATAGGTTCCCAGTGCGCCGGTCTCAGAATTTAAACCATTTATTTGATCATGCCTTCCAGAACAGCCGGAGCCGCATTCAGTGCACTGTCAATGCCTGCGGGGTTCTTGCCGCCCGCCTGTGCCATTGTGGGACGTCCGCCGCCGCCACCGCCGACTTCCTTGGCGATCGCTTTGATGAGGTTGCCCGCATGAGCCCCCTTCTTTACTACGTCGTCAGTCGCCATGGTCATCAGATTGACCTTGCCGCCCTTCTCGGAGATGAGAAGGATCACGCCGCTGCCGAGTTTCTCCTTGAGCTGGTCGCCCAGATCACGCAGGCCGTTCATGTCTACATCCTTCAGAGAGGAAGCCAGGAACTTCACGCCCTTGATCTCCACTACCTTGTCCATGACGTCGCCGAGAGCGTTCTGCGCTTCCTTGGCCTTGAGGGACTCGTTCTCGCTCTTCACAGCCTTGAGCTCGTCCTGAAGCTTCTTGATGTGGTCAGCCAGAGTATCGGGAGTAGCCTTCACCATAGCTGCCGCCTCATGCATCTTCTTCTCGAGGTCCTCATAGTAAGCGCGAACGTTGTCGCCGGTCAGCGCCTCAATTCTGCGGACGCCTGCCGCGACGCCGTTCTCGGACAGGATCTTGAACTGGCCGATCTGGCTCGTGTTCTTTACATGTGTGCCGCCGCAGAGCTCAGTGGAGAATTCGCCCATCTTTACAACGCGGACTTCGTCGCCGTACTTCTCGCCGAACAGAGCCATAGCTCCGCTCTTCTTGGCGTCTTCGATACCCATGATCGCAGTCTTGACATCGAGGCCTTCCGAGATCTTCTCGTTGACAAGGTCTTCCACAGCCTTGATCTCATCCGCTGTCATAGCCTGGAAGTGGCTGAAGTCGAATCTTGTGCGGTCCGCATCCTGATAAGAGCCTTTCTGCTCGACATGAGTGCCGAGGACTACGCGGAGCGCTTTCTGCATAAGGTGCGTCGCGCTGTGGTTTCTGCAGATATCGCGGCGGTTCTTCGCATCGACTTTCAGAGTGACCACATCGCCCATCTTGAACATACCGCTTGTCACCACACCGATATGCGCGATCTTGGAGCCCGCTACATGCTCAGTCTTCTCAACCTTGAAAGTGCTCTTTCCACATACGATCTCGCCGATATCGCCGACCTGGCCGCCCATGGTGCCGTAGAAAGGAGTTTCCTTTGTGATGATAGCCGCGCGCATGCCGTCTGTCACCGCCTCAGCTACAGAATCGGGCTCTTCATCAGACGCATCATGAAGTTCTGCCAGCGCGATGATCTCGCTGTCCTGAACGAGCTTGTCATATCCGTCGAACTCGGAGTTGCAGGAAGCATCCATCTGATCATAGACAGTGGCTTCCTTGCCGCTCATGGAAGTCTTGATCCAGCTGCCCTTGGATTTCTCGCGGGCCTCTGCTCTCGCCTTCTCAAAGCCTTCGGTATCAACTGTGAATCCGTTCTCCTCGAGGACGTCCTGTGTGGAGTCGATCGGGAATCCGTATGTGTCGTAAAGAAGGAACGCGTCGTCGCCGGAGAGCTGTGTTTTGCCCTCTGCGCGCAGTTTCTCCATCATTCCTGCCAAAATATCGAGACCCTGGTCGATGGTCTTTGCAAAGCGCTCTTCCTCGATAGCCAGGTTCTTGAGGATAAATACCTTCTTCTCCTCAAGCTCAGGGTAACCGCCCTTGGAACCCTCGATGACCGCTTCCGCAAGCTTTGTCATGAAAGCGTCCTTGATGCCGAGCTTTCTGCCCTGGCGGATCGCGCGGCGGATCAGACGGCGGAGAACATAGCCTCTGCCCTCGTTGCTCGCCATGATACCGTCGGAGATCATGAAGGTCGCGCTGCGGATGTGATCTGTGATGATACGCACGGAGACATCCGTCTCGTGATCTTTGCCGTACTCGCAGCCTGCCAGTGAGCAGACCTCATCTCTGAGTGCCCGGACTGTATCCACGTCAAACAGGGAAGCCACGTCCTGGACAGCTACTGCCAGACGCTCCAGGCCCATGCCTGTGTCGATGTTCTTGTGCTCGAGCTCAGTGTAATTGCCGTGTCCGTCGTTGTTGAACTGGGAGAATACGACGTTCCATACTTCCATGAAGCGGTCGCCTTCGCCGCCCATGACGTCCTCAGGGCCGTTCCCCCACTTCTCGCCGCGGTCATAGTAGATCTCGGTGCAGGGGCCGCAGGGACCTGAGCCGTGCTCCCAGAAGTTATCTTCCTTGCCGAACTTGTAGATGCGCTCGGCCGGAATGTGCATATCGTTAAGCCAGATGTTATAGGCTTCGTCATCGCCTTCGTAAACGGAAGGATACAGTCTCTCGGGATCAAGGCCGACCCACTCTGTCAGGAACTCCCATGCCCACGGAATAGATTCTTTCTTGAAATAGTCGCCGAAAGAGAAGTTTCCGAGCATCTCGAAGAAGGTGCCGTGACGCGCTGTTTTGCCGACATTCTCAAGGTCGCCTGTGCGGATGCACTTCTGGCAGGTGGTCACACGTCTCCTCGGCGGGATCTCCTCGCCTGTGAAATAGGGCTTAAGGGGAGCCATTCCGGAGTTGATGATCAGAAGGCTCTTGTCATTGTGGGGGACCAGTGAGAAACTGTTCATTCTCAGGTGTCCCTTGCTCTCAAAGAACTTCAGGAACATTTCGCGAAGTTCGTTTACGCCATAGTATTGCATTTTTATAGAATCCTCCAAAATACAGATCAGAAATCAAACTTGTCAGCGAACCATGCATCCAGCTCAGCGATCGGAACACGTACCTGCTCCATGCTGTCTCTCATGCGGATGGTCACGGACTTGTCTGTCTCGGAATCGAAATCGTAGGTCACGCAGAAAGGTGTGCCGATCTCGTCCTGTCTTCTGTATCTCTTGCCGATATTGCCTC
>CAMKAA010000077.1 GCA_946410365.1 uncultured Lachnospiraceae bacterium
GATATCTTCTCCTTCTTCTCGAAGCGCGCTCTGTTGCCGGCGTCACTTGCGCCGGACAGCACGAAGAAAAGCGCGTAAAGCGGAGCTGTCCATTTGGAGGAGCGGTCCATGATATCCACGGAGTACTCGCTGAAATTGCAAAATACTGTTCCCAGCATCATGCAGACCAGAAGCGGGGAAAACCCGATCTTCACACCTCCTCCGAGCTCGAACTCTCTCGATGCCATCGCGATCGTCATGATCACAAAAGAAATTGTCAGGGACAGGCGGTTGGAGTTGGAGAAGAACAATTTCTCCAGAACCGTCAGGAGCGTTCCCATGATCGCGCCAAGGATCAGTGAGAACACGATCTCCAGCAGCGGATCAATGATTACGGAAACAATGTCCAGAGTGCCGCCGGCTATAGCCTGCGCTATGCCAAAAGAGACCGAGAACACGACCAGTCCGACTGCGTCGTCCAGCGCAACGATCGGAAGCAGAAGATCCGTCACCGGGCCCTTTGCCTTATACTGTCTGACTACCATCAACGTCGCTGCGGGGGCTGTCGCTGAAGCGATCGCTCCCAGCGAGATCGCGACAGGTAAAGGAAGTACTTCCAGTCCCAGCAGGAAATGCAGCCCTAAGACACGATCCTGTAATATGCATTCGACGTAAGTCTGTAGATGACTGCATAAAGCGTTCCGCAGATCAAAACACAGACCCCCGCACTTATCATCAGGCGCGGCATGTCGAACAGCCCGAACAGCATCAGAAGCTTATTGACGATCGGCAGCACAACTGCCAGATGGATGCAAGCGAAGATGATCGGGATCGCAAACACTGTGAGCATTTGAGAGTCGATGCTTTTCCGTATTTCTTCCCTGGTCATGCCCACCTTCTGCATGATCCCGAACCTCGCCTGATCTTCGAAGCCCTCCGACACCTGCTTATAGTACATGATCACCACACAGGAGACCAGGAAAATGATGCTCAGCATGATACCGAGGAAGAACAGGCCGCCGAAGGTGCCCACGAAGTCGCCGCGCTCTGCCTCGTGGCTTTCGCAATACATGTTTGAGAACCCCAGACCTTCCAATTCACTGCGGATGGTCCTGTCCAATGTTTCTGCAAGTTCTATTTGGCCGGACTCGTCGAGGCCGGTGTCGAATCTGCAGTCCCAGAACCACGCCAGCATTGGTTCTCCGTCATAGTCCGTATACTTGACGTAATTTTTTGCAATGTTGTTCGCGTCGTTTACGATCATATAGATTCCCGGGGAAGCTGATACTACTGCAGCGGGATCTATTTCCCCTATGCTGTCATCGATCCTTTTCGTGACTTTGAAAGGGACATCACCAATCGTTATCACTTCGCCGATTGGAATCTTCTTGGCGGTACCGACCAGAGCCTCTCCCGGAGCCACGGTCTCGTTATAGCCGAACACCCTGTTGTATACATCAACATCTATGAAGATGATCTGCGCGACTTTATCATAGTTGACGAACGCAAGATTGCTCTTGGAATTGAGCGTAATATCGAGCTTACTGTTGTCAAAATACCCGCTGACAGACCACTGATAATAAGTCTTATTGTTCGTCACGACTGCGCCGTGTTCCTTTGCAACGGACTTCAGGTCCTCATCCAGTTTTTTACCGAGCTGTTCAAGATCTTCATCATACCCGTATTTGCAGGCAAAGGCTCCGATCTCATTAGGATAGCGCACGTTCAGGCATTGGTCCGCCCCTGTATAAAGGGCCGAAGTCGACGACATCATGACCAGGATCATCGTCAGCAGTATGCAGATCGACGCGAGCCCTGCTCCGTTTCTCTTCATCCTGTATGCCATCGATGAAACCGAGACAAAATGGTTCGTTTGGTAGTAATAATTCTTATTCTTCTGCAGCATCCTGCACAGGATCACCGAGCCGGCGATCAGAAGCAGATACGTGCCGATCATGATCAGGACCACGGCTGCAAAGAACCACATGAGCGCCGCCATCGGCTGTTCGATCCTGAGCGCAATGTAATAACCTGCTCCGAGAAAGACAATTCCAAGGCATCCGACAGCCCAATTCGATCTGGGAGGCTTTTCTCCTGCTCTGTCTGCCGTCACAAGCTCGATAGGACTCGCAAGACCGATCTGCCTGATCGAATTGAGGAATATCAGCACAAAGATACCGGTGTACGTAGCGATCGTCATCATCACTGAACCGACAGGGACTGAAAAAGTATACCTCACCGGTACTTCGATCATCTTCGTAAATCCCAATTCCGCCAGTTTGGAAAGGCCGATCCCTGCGGCCAGACCTCCGGCCAGCGCAACCGACCATGTAATGACCGTCTCGTGAATAAGGACCCTTCCCAGGTTGAATCTGTTCATGCCGAGTATGCTGTAGAGTCCGAATTCCTTCTTTCTCCCTTTTATAAGTGTTGACTGCGTATAGAGAAGAAAGATCGTCCCGAACAGCGCCATGATGTATGTACCCATCTGCATCATATCCGATGCAGTGTGACCGCCCGGCATTCCATCCATGATCCCTGAGTTCCCGAGGAAGTGGAGAATGTAATATACTGCGACCATCATAATGCATGTCACAAGATAAGGCACATACAGCCTTCCGTTCTTCTTCATTCCCGATACAGCGAGACTCATATAAAAGCCTGCCTTCACCGTCTCTCACCTCCCTGCGCCAGAAGCGTAAGCGTATCGCTGATCTTCTGATACATCTGCTGATCCGTCGCTTCCCCCTTGTAGATCTGATGGAAAACTACGCCGTCCCTGATGAACATCACCCGCGACGCCCTGCTTGCCGCCTTGGCGGAATGTGTGACCATGAGAATAGTGTGGCCCATATGATTTACCTTCGCGAAAAGGTCAAGCAGTTCGTCTGATGATTTGGAGTCAAGGGCTCCGGTAGGCTCATCCGCCAATATGATGCGGGGATCCGTGATCAGCGCTCTCGCAACTGCCGCCCTTTGCTTTTGTCCGCCGGATACTTCGTAGGGGTACTTCTTGAGCAGTTCACTGATGCCCAGCGGAGCCGCCAGCGCATCAAGGCGTCTCTGCATTTCTGACGGCTTCATTCCGGACAGGACGAGCGGAAGATAGATGTTGTCTTCAAGTGTAAACGTATCAAGCAGGTTAAAATCCTGAAACACGAACCCCAGATTTTCACGGCGGAATCTCGCGATCTCGCTGTCCTTTACAGAATTGAGCTTCATTCCATCAAGTGTGACCGTGCCTTCCGTAGATTTATCCAGCGCAGCTATGATGTTGAGCAGGGTAGTCTTGCCGCTGCCCGATTCTCCCATGATCGCGACGTACTCGCCCTTTTCGACTGAGAAATTGACGTTTTTCAGCGCTTCTACAACTGCGCCTCCAAAGCGCGTCTTATAGATCTTCCTGATTCCCTTCGCTTCAAGCAGACTCATTGCTGTTATGACCTCCTGTTTTGAACTGATAAACACAGTATAAAAACAGAAGCAGATCCATTCCATTGAATCTGCTTACATACTTCTTACAATCATGTCACATTTGCGGCGGCGTATCCTTGTTCATTTGCGGCGGCGTATCCTCGTTCACTCCACGCCAAGATCATGCTTTCTCAGATCCAGTCTGACCGTAGTTCCTTCTCCCGGAACAGATTCGACGCTGATTCCGTGCCCGAGATTATCCGCGATCCTCTTACACAGGTAAAGGCCTATCCCGCTTGCTCTCTTGTCCTCGCGTCCGTTGAACCCGGTATATCCGTTTTCAAATATACGCGGCAGGTCTTCAGCGCATATGCCGATGCCGGTATCCCTGATGCACAGAACACCTGTCTCATCCATGTATATTTTGACACCGCCCTCCGACGTGTACTTTACAGCATTGGAGATGATCTGTTCTATGACAAAAGACAGCCATTTCTCATCTGTCAGGACAGTATACCCGGTCGGGGCGTAGTCAAGAGACAGCTTTTTAAGGATGAACTCTCTTGCGAACTTGCGGACCGCCGGCTTTATGATCTCATCAAGATCATACTCTCTGATCAGATAGTCTGTATCGTCCGAATCCAGCCTGAGGTATGTGAGGACCATTTCAACATACTCTTCGATCCTGTTCAGGTCTCCGCTGAGTCTCCGGGCTGTTTCCGTGTCCTCAGACTGCAGCGTCAGCCGCATCGCCGCAATAGGAGTCTTGATCTGGTGCGCCCATATAGTATAGTACTCCACCATATCGCTGAACTTTTCCGTTGCTCGCCTCGCTGATCGTTCTGCTTCATCTTCAAGGTCTGCGATGATCTTCTGATAATCTGACTCGATCTGATCCGCCGGGACCGGTCTCTCATTCCGGATCAGCTTGTTGTGGCGCATGCAGTATGCCCCAAAATCAAAGGCTGCAGCAATTACGCATACCAGTAAGCTGAGCGTCAGCGGATACAGGGTCACGATCACCGGCATATCGAACAGCAGATAAGAAGCCGAAAAAATACAGATGACAGCAATGCATACCGCGATTGCTTTGATTCGTGATCTCAGATAACTGTTAAACAGCGACATCAGTCTGCCTCCAGAATGTACCCTACGCCGAATCTGGTCTTGATCAGATCCCTGATCCCGGCTTCTTTCAGGGTCTTTCGCAGCCTGCCGATATTGACCGTAAGAGTGTTCTCATCGACAAAGGCGTCTGTTTCCCACAGAGCCTCCATCAGCTTCTCCCTGCTCACGACTTTGTTTTTATTCTGCATAAGTGTCAGCAGGATCCTGTACTCATTTCTGGAAAGAGGGATCTTTTCGCCGTTATAAACGAGAGTGTTCTCATCCGTATTCAGAACGGCTCCTGCCGCCTGCAGCGTAAATGGATCATGACTGTAATCATATGCCCTTCGAAGCAATGCCTGAACCTTTGCGACAAGCACGCTCTGATCAAACGGCTTCGGAATAAAGTCGTCCGCGCCCATATTCATGGCCATGATCATATTCATATTGTCTGCTGCGGAAGAAATAAATAAGATCGGAACAGAGCTGTTCTTACGGATCTCGGTGCACCAGTGGTAGCCGCTCATATACGGAAGCGTGATATCCATGATGACCAGATGCGGTTCATATCCTCTGATCTCTTCCATGACATGTCGGAAGTCCCTGATCTGACAGGCTTCCATGCCCCATCTTGCCAGGCATTCGCAAATGCCGTCCGCTATTCCTTTGTCATCTTCAACTACGATTATTCTATACATAGGCATATTTCCAATTGAAAGCCAAAAGTATCAAAGAGTTATGTAACCTCTCCATCCGCGCACAGAATAATATGAATCTGCACCATTATGAAACGTAAACACAGCGTCATATCGGCGCTCGCAGAACAAGGCTCCTCCCTTGCTGCGGATTTCATCCGGAGTAGCTATCCAGCTTGACGTTTTGAGGTCAAATGGTCCAAGTTCCTGCAATCGCCTGTAAAGCTCTTCAGTCAATAAGGATACACCCATCTCCTTAGCTTGATGTACGGCACTGCCCTTCGGAGGGTTCTTTTTGCGTTTTTGTAAAGCTTCATCGTCATAG
>CAMKAA010000078.1 GCA_946410365.1 uncultured Lachnospiraceae bacterium
CGCATGAGAAGATCGGCGACATCGGTTTCTATTCCACCATCATCGAGAATCACGATGAGCCCAGAGGCGCCAGCCGCCTGCTCTCGGACGAGATCCGGTGCGATGCCGCCAAAAAAGCGCTGGCAGCGGTCTATTTCCTCCGGCGGGGACTTCCCTTCATCTATCAGGGACAGGAGATCGGCATGGAGAACAAGAAGATCCGTTCCGTGCAGGAACTGGATGACATCTCCTCCATCGACTCCTATGAGGTGGCGAAAAGGGCCGGACTGACTGACGAAGAGGCGCTTGAGACGATCACATTCCACAGCAGGGATAATGCGCGCACGCCTATGCAGTGGAGCGATGAGGAGCATGCAGGCTTTACGACGGGAGATCCCTGGCTCAGGGAGAATCCCAATTATACACAGATCAATGTGCAGGAGCAGCTGGGACGGGAGGATTCCGTCCTGTCCTTCTACAAGAAGCTGATCTCGCTTCGCAAGGATCCGGCTTACAAAGATACGTTTGTATACGGCGATTTTGTGCCTGTAGAGGACTGCGGTCACAATGTGATCGCTTATCTGAGAAAGAGTGAAGAGCAGACGATCCTGGTCGCGGGCAATTTCAACGCGCAGGATATATCGCTGAAGCTGCCGCGTGGGGCGGATGGAAGCACTTTCAGGGGCGGGAAGCTCCTTCTTGACAACGGCAAAGAAGCTTCTGCCGCGGACGGCAAACTGCATCTTGCGGGATTTGCGGCAGCGGTGATCCTTCTTGAGGCGTGAGCCCGGGGCAGTATCAGGCAGGCGAAGCATACAGCATAGATAAGGAATAGAGAGGAAATCACTATTTTGAACACCAAGCCGGTTTTATGGATCATAATCCCATGTTATAACGAACAGGAGGTACTGCCGGTCACAGCGCCGATGTTTCTCGATAAACTGCAGTTCCTCGTCGAGAGCGGCCGTGTGGACGCAGGGAGCAGGATCCTCTTTGTTAACGACGGATCGAAAGACAGCACCTGGGAGATAATCTGTGATCTGGCGGACAAGGATCCGCGGATCCTGGGGATCAGCCAGAGCCGAAACAGAGGACACCAGAACGCGCTGGTCGCAGGGATGATGGAAGCGGTGGACCGCTGTGACATCACGATCACTATTGACTGTGACGGGCAGGATGACCTCAGCGCCATGGACGAGATGGTGGACCAGTATCTGGGCGGCTGCGAGATCGTATACGGCGTCCGGTCTGACAGAGATTCGGACACCTGGTTCAAGAGAACGACTGCGCAGGGATACTACAAGATCCTGGGGAGCCTCGGCGCGGAGGTCGTTTATAACCACGCGGATTACAGACTGGTCTCTTCGAGAGTGCTCAGGGAGTTTGCAAATTTTAAAGAAGTGAATCTGTATCTGCGGGGCATGTTCCCACTGGTGGGATTTAAGAGTACAAGCGTTTACTACAGCAGAAAAGAGCGAATGGCGGGAGACAGCCACTATCCGCTCCGGAAAATGCTGGCGCTGGCCTTTGATGGAATAACAAGCCTCAGCATCAAACCGATCCACCTGATCACGGGGCTCGGCATAGGCGTTGCGCTGATCAGTTTCGTGGGAGTGCTGTGGTCTGTGATCACGCATATCCTGGGCGGAACAGTGGCCGGCTGGGCTAGTATGACCTGTATCATCTGCTTCCTGGGAGGGATCCAGCTCCTGAGCCTTGGAGTGATCGGAGAATATGTGGGCAAGACCTACATGGAGGCCAAGCAGAGACCGAGATATATCATAAGTGAGCGCACCTGGGAGGAAAATAAGGAGCGCGCCGGAAGCGGGGGCGATACCCCTGCCCGGGAATGAAAATGAAGGAGAAACCGAGCGAAAATGGACTACATGATAAGAGCAACTGCTGCAAACGCGCAGATCCGCGCCTTCGCAGTTACATCAAGAGATCTGGTGGAATACGCGAGACAGGCACATGACCTGTCGCCGATCGCTTCCGCAGCCCTTGGCCGCACCATGAGCGCAGCCCTGATGATGGCAGATATGCTCAAAGGGCCCCAGGATCTTCTCACGATCAAGATCGACGCGGACGGCCCGATCGGAGGAATCCTCGTGACTGCGGATAACCAGGGAGGAGTCAAGGGGTATGTGGAAAATCCCAATGTGGACCTTCCCAGTAATCGGGTCGGCCATCTGAATGTTGGCGGAGCAGTCGGACACGGCACTCTGACCGTGATCCGCGATCTGGGCCTCAAGGACCCTTACGTGGGACAGACAGCGATCCAGACCGGAGAGATCGCGGAAGACATCACCTATTATTTCGCGGTTTCCGAGCAGATCCCTTCATCTGTCGGACTTGGCGTCCTGGTGAACAGGCAGGAGAAGAAGATCCTGCAGGCGGGCGGCTTCATTGTACAGCTGATGCCTTTTGCCGAGGAGGAGACGATCTCCAGGCTCGAGAAGAACCTGCAGGGGATCGACTCTGTGACAAAGATGCTCTCGGCCGGGGATACACCGGAACAGATGCTTGAAAAAGTTCTTGAGGGTCTTGACCCGGTCGTAACACAGAAAGATCCTGTTCGTTTTTACTGCAACTGTGGAAAAGAGAAATATGAAAGGGCCCTTGTCCTTTTGGGACGCGACGAAGTGCAGAAGATCGTCGATGACGGGGAGCCCGTAGAGATCCAGTGCCAGTTCTGCGGCAAAAAATACCGTTTCTCACAGGAAGAATTAAAAGCGGTATTGTTAAAAACTCAAAAAAATGAGTGATAATCGTCCGGTTCATGTTACAATACTGGATTAAGGGAGCGGTGACAGCCGCTTTCCGCTGATAATAAAGAGAAAGAGGGTTTGGAAGATGATAGATCGGGAAGGCGCCGGAGCCGGTTTTTTCCGGAAGAGTCGGAGCTCGGAACCTGCGGAAGAGTATCCGCAGCAGAGCGGACTCAGTAATAAAGCAATGGTTTATCTTGTGATCATGGCGCTGATCGTGATTCTCTGCATCGTGTATGTATTCCAGCTGCGCAGCGCCAGAAGAGGCGGCAATTCCGCGGAAACGGCAGCAGTGACGGCTGATACGGCGGCAGCGCAAGCCTCGGGAGAACCGGAAGCGGAGACATCTGCAGAGGGAGCTGCGGAAACACCTGCGGAAGCATCTGCAGAGGGAGAAGCGGCAGCACCTGCGGAGGAGACCGCGGAGGCACCTGCAGAGGGAGCCGAACAGACGCCTGCGGAGTAAAGGCCGCAGTACGGGGCCTTGAGACAGCAGGCCGAATAAATCAGAAAATGTAGTTAAGGAGAGCAACAAGGAACATGCAGCGTGAAAGTCTTGGTAGTCGTTTGGGTTTTATTCTGATCAGCGCAGGGTGCGCCATCGGAATTGGTAATGTCTGGAAATTTCCGTATCTGTGCGGACAGAGCGGCGGAGGAATCTTCGTACTTGTCTATCTGTTCTTCCTGCTCATTCTGGGGCTTCCGGCAATGACAATGGAGTTCGCGATGGGACGCGCTTCCAGAAAGAGCCCTGTGAAGATGTACCAGGAACTTGAACCGAAGGGATCCAAATGGCATCTGCACGGCTATCTGTGCATGATCGGCAACTACCTGCTGATGATGTATTACACGACGGTTGCGGGATGGATGCTGCAATATTTTGTCAGGACAGCGATGGGAAGCTTTCAGGATCTCGACGCTGACCAGGTTGCGGGCGCGTTCACCGGAGGTCTTGGCAGTCCACTGATCCAGGTCGGCTGTATGGCGATCGTGGTCGTTTTGGGATTCTGGGTCAATTCCCAGGGACTGCAGAACGGTCTTGAGAAGGTGACAAAGATCATGATGATCGCGCTTTTAGTGATCATGGTGATCCTGGCGGTCAACAGCATTTTCCTTCCCGGAGCGGGAGAGGGCCTGAGATTTTACCTCCTTCCCAGCATGGAGAGAGCCCGCCAGGTGGGTATCTTCCAGGTTATTGCAAGCGCTATGAACCAGGCGTTCTTCACCCTCAGTATCGGCATCGGCTCTATGGCGATCTTCGGAAGCTACATCGGGCGCGAGCAGACTCTGATGGGAGAGTCTGTCAATGTCATCATTCTGGATACGTTCGTGGCAATCTGCTCGGGACTGATCATTTTCCCGGCGTGTTTTGCTTACGGCGTACAGCCCGACAGCGGCCCCGGCCTGATCTTCATCACGCTTCCCAATATTTTCAACCACATGGCACTGGGAAGACTCTGGGGAAGTCTCTTCTTCGTATTTATGACATTCGCGGCCTTCTCTACTGTGCTGGCTGTGTTTGAGAACATTATGGCTATGTGCATGGACCTGTTCGGCTGGAGCCGGAAGAAGTCCGGCCTTGTCAACACGATCGTTCTGTTCATCGGTTCTCTTCCCTGCGCGCTGGGCTTCAATGCGTGGTCCTTCATACAGCCGCTGGGCGAGGGATCTTCAGTGCTTGATTTCGAAGATCTGATCGTGAGCAACTATATTCTGCCCGTGGGCGCTTTCATTTTCGTCCTGTTCTGCACCGCCAGATATGGCTGGGGATGGGAGAACTTTGTAAAGGAAGCGGACGAGGGACGCGGCCTGAAGGTCATGAACTGGATGAGGCCTTACGTGACTTACGTTCTGCCCCTCATCGTAATTCTGGTATTTATTCTGGGAGTCATCTGACGTGCCGCAAGGACCAGATGCCCTGATGATCTTTATGGGAGAAACAGATGTCTATATTCTTTTGGAAAAAGAAGAAATCTGAGCCGGAGCCGGAAACTGCTGCGGAGACCCCTGCAGCGGAGACCCCTGCGGAGGAAGTGCCTGTAGAAGCGGAGCCTGCGGAGGAAATTCCCGCAGAGGAAGTTCCTGCAGAGACGGATACGCCTGAAGAAGCTCCTGCGGAGGCGGAGACTCCCGCAGAGGAAATTCCTGCGAAGGCGGATACACCTGAGGAAGCGCCTGCGGAGGCGGATACACCTGAGGAAGCGCCTGCGGAAGCGGATGCGTCCGGGGAGACCGCAGATCAGGAGCCGGATCTCGGAGATACCCGAGTGTTCGAGCCTGTGAACGTGCCGGATGAAGACGCTGCAGAGGCTCCTTCGGAAGTCGCAGAAGTGACTGAAGAGAGTACATTTGAGGTGCCTGCGGTCGTTCCGGATGAGAGCGCCTTCGAAGAACCGGCGCCGATACCGGAACCGGAACCCGCATCGGTCGCGGTGTACGAACCCGAGGAAGATGACTACGAGGAGAAAAAGCCGAGGAGAAAGAGCAGAGCGCTGCTATGGATCTTCCTTCTGCTGCTGGTCATCGCAGGGTGTTATTACTGCGGATACACCTATTCCCAGACTCATTTTCTTGAGAACACGTTTATCAACGGCATAGATGTCAGCAATATGACCGCTCCGGAGGTCGAGAAGATCCTGTCCGGAAAGGCCGAGGGCTATGAACTCAAGATCACGTTCCGCGACGGAGAAGTGGAAGTGATCGACGGCG
>CAMKAA010000079.1 GCA_946410365.1 uncultured Lachnospiraceae bacterium
TGGTGAGAGCGGGCATGATCTTTCCGTCCACGATCTTACAGTTTCTTGATCCCGCCGTGAAAATATCGATCGGCGTAAACTCAATGCCTCTCGCGTACATCTCTCTCACTACCAGACAGTCGTCCAGAGTCGCGGCTTCTTTGGGCGTGAGCGTATCTTTCCTCTTAGTGTAATCTTCCATCACTTCCAAAAGATGCGCCTGTCCCTGACACATGATCTCATAGGAAAAAGCTGAAGCCCTGATGCTGTAGTATGCCGCATAGTAAGCAAGCGGATAGAACACTTTGCAGTATGCGATCCTGAGCGCCATCATGACATACGCTGCCGCATGGGCTCTGGGGAACATATACTTGATCTTAAGACAGGATTCGATGTACCAGTCCGGCACACCGGCCGCCTCCATCGCTTCCTTCATCTGCGGCGTCAGTCCTTTACCTTTACGGACGGATTCCATCGTCTTAAATGACAGTGATTTGTCCATATTCATGCCGATCAGATACGACATGATATCATCTCTGGTACAGATCGCCGTCGAAAGTGTGGCCTTACCGCTCTGGATCAATGACTGCGCGTTGCCGAGCCATACGTCGGTTCCGTGAGAGAGTCCGGAAATGCGGACCAGTTCCGACATCGAAGTCGGCCTTGTATCATCCAGCATTCCTATTACAAATTTTGTTCCGAATTCAGGAATCCCGAGGGATCCCACATCGATCCCGCCATTCTGTTCAGGAGTGATCCCCAGTGCCTTTGTGGAACTGAAAAGACTCATGACTGTGGGATCATCGAGCGGGATGTCAACAGGATTCAGTCCCGTAAGATCCTGCAGCATTCTGATCATAGTGGGATCATCGTGTCCGAGAATATCGAGTTTTAACAGGTTGTGATCGATGGAGTGATAATCAAAATGCGTCGTGATTATATCCGTCGTCATATCATTGGCCGGGTGCTGGACCGGCGTGAATGTATTGATGTCTTCTCCCAGGGGCAGTACTACAATTCCTCCCGGGTGCTGTCCTGTGCTGCGCCGGATCCCCGTGCAGCCCTGCAGCAGACGCTCGATCTCGCAGTTCCGCTTTGCCGCTCCCTTGCGTTCAAAGAAATTCTTGACATATCCGTAAGCGGTTTTTTCCGCCACTGTCGCGATGGTTCCGGCCTTAAAGGTCTGCTCATGACCAAAGATGACCTTCGTGTAAGCATGTGCTTTACTCTGATACTCTCCGGAGAAGTTCAGGTCGATATCCGGCTCTTTGTCTCCCTTAAATCCCAGGAAAGTCTCGAAGGGAATATCAAAACCGTCCTTTTTCATAGGCTTACCGCACCTGGGACATATCCTGGGCGGCAGATCGATTCCGCAGCGCCCCGCATAAGCCTTTACTTCCGGTGAATCAAAGTCAGAAAAATGGCAGTTCGTGCAGTAATAATGCGGAGGGAGCGGGTTGACCTCCGTGATACCCGACATCGTGGCAACGAATGACGATCCGACAGATCCTCTGGATCCTACGAGATAGCCGTCTTCCACAGACTTCCATACCAGCTTCTGCGCGATAATATACATTACCGAGTAACCGTTCTTGATGATGGATCCCAGTTCTCTCTGCAGTCTCTCCTCTACAATTGCAGGAAGCGGATCTCCGTACATCGAATGTGCCTTATTGTAGCAGATTTCCGTCAGCATCTCATCAGAGTGAGGGATTATGGGAGGGCACTTGTCCGGTCTGACGGGCGAGATCGCGTCGATCATATCCGCGATCTTCTGCGTGTTGGTAATGACAACCTCTTCGGCTTTTTTCGCGCCCAGGTAGGAGAACTCCTGAAGCATATCCTCCGTCGTTCTAAGGTACAGCGGCGCAGGATCTTCGTCCGCCATTCCCAGGCCGTCCTGTATGATATCGCGGTAGATCCCGTCTTCGGGATCCATAAAATGAACATCTCCTGTAGCGACGACGGGTTTTCCGAGCTGCTCTCCAAGCTTTACGATCCTTCTGTTGAGATCGAGCAGATCCTCTTCCGTTTTGATCTGGGGATATCTGTCCTGCATCCTGGGGGACTCAAGAAGAAAGCGGTTATTGTCCCGGGGCTGGATCTCCAGATAATCGTAGAATCCGGCGATCCCTGCCACTGCTTCGTCCCCGCGTTCTTCTAAAAGCGCCTCAAAAAGTTCTCCGGATACGCATGCGCTTCCCACAAGTATCCCCTCTCTGTGCTTCATAAGAAGGCTCTTGGGGATCCTGGGCTTTTTGAAGAAATATTTGAGGTGGGAATCGCTTATCATGGAATACAGATTTACTCTTCCCGTGTTATTTTTGGCCAGAAGCACGCAGTGATGCGTTCTCAGCCTCTTGATGATGTCCGGATTGCTGTCGCTGAGAGCGTTGATCTTCTCAAAGGTATCCGCGTCTCTCTCCTTAAGCATGGGCAGAAGTTTTCTGAAGATCCCCGCCGTACACTCCGCGTCATCTACTGCGCGGTGGTGGTTTTCCAGCGAGACGCCCAATATTTTGGCAACAGCATCCAAGGTGTACTTGGCATGTCCGGGGAGGATCGCCCTGGCGATCCCCAACGTATCTACAGTCGTATAAGGGCAGTCAAAACCCTGACGTCTGCAATTCTCTCTCACAAATCCGATATCGAATCCGACATTGTGGCCGACCAGCACGCATCCCTCAGAAAAAGAGAGGAATCTGGGCAGGACCTTCTCGATCGGATCAGCTTTAATGACCATATCATCGCTGATTCCTGTCAGCTGTGTGATCCTGTAAGGGATCGGAATGCCCGGATTGACAAATTCAGAGAAGCGGCCTGTGATCTCGCCGTTTTCGACCCTGACAGCGCCGAACTCAATGATCCTGTTCTTCTCAGGTGAAAATCCTGTGGTCTCAAGATCGAAGACCACATATTTGTGCGCGTCAAGCATATCGGAGAGATCATCATTCTCCCCGATTTCAACACTTTTTTGAAGATCATCGACAAGGTAGCATTCCACTCCGTAGATGATCTTGAAGAATTTCTGAGAGTCCACGGGAGGCAGTCCCTCCGCTTTTCTCTTCTTATTCTCAGATGAAAGAAGGGCATCCCTCACATGATTGGCATCCGGAAACGCCTGAACATTTCCATGGTCAGTGATAGCAATGGCAGGCATCCCCCACTCATACGCTCTTTTGACCAGGTCCTTGCACTCGGATACGCCGTCCATATCGCTCATTTTCGTGTGGCAGTGCAGTTCGACTCTCTTTACCTCGGCATTATCCTCTCTCTTCTTTATGATTGCGGGGATCTTCATGATTCCCTGCAGCGATGTGATCGAGACCTCCTTGTCAAACGTATCAAAAACGGCCGCTCCCTTGACCTTGATCCAGCTTCCCTCTTTCAGGGAACCCAGCAGTTCATCAACAAGCGGTGTGGGCACAAACAGTTTGCAATAGATCGAGTCCGTAAAGTCCGTCAGGGAGAATTTGACGATCGTCTTCTCATTTCTGATGTCTCTGCGGCTGTTTGAGAGCACCTTGCCGCGGATCACGACTTCTCCGATCTCGCCTACGACATCGCTGATCGGCATTGCATCCTCATTCACATCTCTGCCATAGATCACGTCAGGATTATTTGAGCGCTTAAGGCCAACAGGTTTTTTGCTGTTATTCTGAGCGCTGTTTCCAAAGGGCTTGCGACCTTGTTTGGCATTATGGGGTGCGGCACTCTCCTCTTTTTTGACAAATGAAAGCTTCTGTTTCGGAGCATCTTCCCGGATTTTTTCTTCTGAAGCCGCATTCGGATCCCACGGAGGAAGCTCTTTCGCCGCGTCCTCTGTGATCGTAAAAGCTGCCTCCGCTCCCTGCAGGGGTGCCGTCCTCTTCGTTCTTCCCGGAGCTGCTTTTTTCTCGCGCGCTTTAAGTTCCACCTTCAGTTCGGCAGGCACGCCGCATCTCTCCCGGAAGATCCTGTTGAGAGCTTCCTCCAGGGAAAAGGCCAGTTTCCTGCTCAGGCAGGTGTCTTCCAGGGTGATCGCGATCTCGCCGTTCTCCCTGTAATCAATTCCTGCCTCACGAAAATAAAGCCCCATGACATGAGAAAAACTTCCGACCTCGCTGACCAGCGAGTCGTGATACTCTTCCATGAGGCGCTTAGGTGTGTACTGGGCGCTTAATGTATAGTGCTCATCGATATAGATTTCCCGGATCCTCTCCGCGAATACCTGCCTCGAGATTTCCTCCTGCATTCTGTAGATGCGGTCTTTGTGAATCAGATGATCCGAATGGAGGACGATCTTGATCCGGGTGCGGTCCTTATTTGTCGTAAGTCTCTCGACCTGCGTCTCGGCAAAATAGTCCCGAAGATCCGTCTTTACCTCCAGAGAGGGAAATACATCAAAAAAAGCTTTCATTACTAATGAGTCCTCTTGCTATTTCATTGTCTTCAATGAACACGAACCTGCGGCAGCAGATCAGAGCATGCTGTCCAGTTCCTGTTTGAGCGCGTCCAGAAGTTCCTCTTCCGGCATCTTGCGGATGATCTCTCCGTGTTTAATAAGAAGGCCTTCGCCGTCTCCGCCGGCTATGCCAAGGTCCGCTTCTCTCGCTTCGCCGGGACCATTTACCGCGCAGCCCATAACGGCAACTTTGATATTGAGGGGATATCCCTGTACCAGTGTCTCCACCTGATTGGCGAGACCGATCAGGTCAATCTTAGTCCTGCCGCATGTGGGGCATGAAACGACATCGATACCGCCCTTCCGAAGTCCGAGTGTCCGCAGGATCTGCTTTCCGGACTTGATCTCTTCTACCGGGTCTCCTGTCAGGGAAACCCTGATCGTATCGCCGATTCCCTGATAGAGAATGACGCCAAGGCCTACTGCCGACTTGATATTGCCGCTCATCAGCGTACCCGCCTCGGTAATTCCAACATGAAGCGGATAATCTGTCTTCTGTGCGAGTATCTCGTGAGCGCGGATACACATCATTACATTTGAGGACTTGATACTGATCACCATCTGATCGTAACCGCAGTCCTCGACCATTCCCACCTTATCCAGGGCACTTTCCACAAGTCCTTCAGCTGTCACACCGCCGTATTTTTCCACCAGGTTTTTCTCCAGGGAGCCGCTGTTGACGCCTACTCTGATAGGGATCTGTCTCTCCCTGGCGCATCTTACCACTTCTGCGATCCTGTCTTTCCCGCCGATATTGCCGGGATTGATACGGATCTTATCCGCGCCGTTTTCCATTGCGGCAATCGCCATCTTATAGTCGAAATGTATGTCCGCGACCAGCGGAATACTTATCTGCTTTTTGATCTCAGCGACAGCCCTGGCTGCCTCGGGTGTAGGGACAGTACATCTGATGATCTCACATCCCGCCTGCTCCAGTC
>CAMKAA010000080.1 GCA_946410365.1 uncultured Lachnospiraceae bacterium
AGAAAGAACTGCTCGAACTCAATCCCAACCTGGAGGCCAGTATCCGGCGAAGCGGCGTGACAAGATTCTCCGTATATCTCAACCGCATGATCAACTCAGTGGAAGTCAACGGGAGGCATGTCCTTCTGAGGAAGTGATCCCAGAGTATTTACTCCTTTGGAGGTAACCCATCGCTTGGCACCATGCCCCTTCTGAATTACGTTGAATTCGCGGGGATTCACACAGATCCTTCTTTCGCTTCGGAGGGAACCGCTCTTCTAAACTCGCTGTCCGCTCTGATGACCGGACAGCTCAAACAGATAGGCTTTCGGGATGCAGGAGCTGCATCCCTCATTCCCTCCTTCGCTTCATTCAGGATCTGGTTCATCCATCCGCTCATTCAAAGCAATTTAGAAGGGGCATGCCGCACACGCTCAGGATTTCCATCACACCGAATTTAATACTCCTCTTCAAGTTGCTCATATCCTACTCTATTGAGCATTTTGGAAATGTCTTCCTTCTTCTCCCACTGATATATGTCCGACTTCCTCCGGAGGACTGAAGGGGAACACCATAAAAAAGACCAGGCAGTCCATCTGGAGCCTGGTTTTTGTGTTGTTATGATGTGAATGGGAGCTGTCCATCCGGCATCAGGATCAGCTTGAGCGATTGTGACATGTCCCTTATTTATTGCTTTGAATGAGCGGCTGGATGAACCTGATCCTTCCGTAGCGAAGGAGGGAATGAAGGCTGCAATTCTTGCAGCCTGAAAGCACACTTGTCTGAGACGTCCGTTCATCGGAACGGACGTCGAGTTTGGGGATGCGGTTCCCTCCGAAGCGAAGGATAGGATCAGTGTGAATCCCCGCGAATTCAATGTAATAAATAAGGGGCGTGTCACATAAGCGTAAGCTTTCAATCCTTTTCGCTCAATATGACAGCCCCTTTATTCTTCTTGATCAGGTTTCCAAAGCCCTGCGCTCCACAATTGCGGGATCCACATTCCTCAGGAACATCTCAACCTTGGCCCAATATCCCTCGGGATCCTTCACGACGCTCATGACGTGGTCCGCGCCGGGCACCACCATGCACATCTTCTCACAGGCGGCGGCCTCAAACAGCTTGTACATCATGCTGCAGGGGATGAATTTGTCCGCCTCGCCGTGGATGAACAGCGTAGGTGTGACTGAGCGCTTCACCGCCTCGATGGGCGCCGCGTCATTGAGGTCATAGCCGGCCCGCACCTTGCCGATCTGGCGCAGGATGGGCAGCAGGACATCCGAAGAGATCGGAGGTTTCTGCTTGAGCGTGCTGTAGACGTGGGCGAACTCCTCGATCGCCGTACTGAATCCGGCGTCCTCTATGCAGGCCTTGATGTTGGAGGGAAGCTTCTCTCCCGTCGCCATCATGCACGTTGCCGCTCCCATGGAAATGCCGTGCAGTATGATCACCGCATCGGGGTCGATCCCGAGGATCCTGTCGATCCAGGTGATGAGATCAAACCTGTCGTGATAGCCGTATCCGACATAAGTTCCTTCGCTCTTGCCGTGCCCGCGAAGATCCGGCAGCACAACGTTCATGCCGTACAGATCGTGGTAAACTCTCGCGAACTGGCCCACGCTCTCAGAGGTGTCCGCATACCCGTGTACGCAGATCGCGTAGCGGTGATCGCCTCCCTCGATGGTCGAGGGGATGAAATTGGCGTGAATGCGGAGGCCGTCTTCAGCTCTTTCATACCAGTCGCGTCTCTCGGGGTGGGTATTCATCCAGATACGGCCTCTTGTGTAAGGCAATTCATCAGGTTCCCCTTCTCTGCTGGGATCATGCTTCACGGGTTTCATCGAAAAGTCGTAAAAATAGTTCGCGATCCCGACCATCGTGCCGGCGCCGGCCCACAGTCCTGTCTCTGACACGAAGCCCAGCGCCTCGCGCACAGCGGACCTCTTCTTCAGCAATCGTTTCACTTCCTTTTTCGTTATTCTGTCCTGCTTGTTCTTCATTGCGTAAAGTCCCTTCACCTGCCTGTCACGGCAGCTTCATACAAACCGTCACCATAAACTCCGTGCCCTCGCCTCTGCGGCTTCGGACTCTCACATTTCCGCCCATGATACTGACGATCTCCCGCGCGATATAAAGCCCTGCGCGGAGCGGGTCATCCTTCTCGTCCTTCATCTCGAACATGCCCTGCATCAGGTCGCTGGCAATACTGCTGCCGTTGTCCCTGATTGTGAAGTACATATAAGCCCTGTTTCCGGACGCTCTGTCCGCCCTGCAGCCGAGGTTGATAACGCCTCCGCCGGGCGTCTGTTCTATAGCGCTCTCGAGAAGGCTCACCAGAGCCCTCTGAAGCTTGGCCTTGTCGCCGATTGCCTGATCCGGCATCGAGACGCTCTTTTTCAGTTCCAGTTTTATCCTCTTCTTGGAGCAGACCGGCTCCTGGAGCACCATCACGTTCTCCAGGCAGTCGTCGATGGAGAAAAGCTCTTCCCTGAGCACTCCGTCATCCGACGCCGCCATTTGCACCAGGTCGTCCATAACCGAGCTCTTGGGCGGAACTGTCTGCTCAGGCGCCTTCTCCTGCTGCCGGACAGGCTCTTCCTGCCTGGGAGCGAATCCTCTTCGGATCGGCTCCGCGCGTCTTACAGGCTCCTGTACTGCGGAAACGGTCTCTTGACGAAGTCCGCTGCTGAAAGGCATGCGGCTCTGCCTGTTGATTGCGCCCCTTCGGATCACGCTTCCGTCCGAAGCGCCTGAGAGTCCGTCCATCCAGCCGTCTTCGCCGCCTGCTGCTGAAGTCTGTGCCGCAGGTCTCTGCGCTTCGATCAGGCTGTCATCAGCGGGTGCTCCCGCACCAGTCACAGGTGCTGTCACGCCAGCCGCAGGAATTGTCGTCCCGGAAGCCGGCTGCGAAATGCCGGCCGCAGGTGCTGTCACGCCGCTCTTTTGCAGCGAATCCACCATTTCCTGAAGCCTCTTGACCGTGCTGCGCTGCTCTTTCTCCCGCAGCTCGCTGCTGCGCCGCTGCTGTTCCCGGATCTCCTCGGACTCGCGAAGCGCGTCCATCGTCTTCTTGAGTTCTTCTTCGAGTCTCAGAACTTCTTTCTGTTTGTTCTGCAGTTCCCTGTCGCAGTCCGCTGTCAGAAGGTCGATGGTCCTCTGCTGTTTGGCCAGCTCCGACTCCTGGGCCCTGCGGTAATTCTCCATCTGCTTCTCGAGCATCTGCTCTTTGTCCGCATAGGATCTCTTGATCTCCTGCTCCCTGGCATCATACTCAAGGCGCAGTTTCTTCTCCATATCCTCAGCTGACTCCTTCTGGGAATTCAGTACCTGGTTCATCTTCAGCCTGAAGGACTCGATCTGCTCCTGCGTCTTGGCCTGGGCCTCCTCGATCTCCTTGCGGACAGTCGTACGGGTCTCTTCCACCTCAAGTCTGGCCTTCTCCTGAGCCTCGCGGATCTCCACCCGCGCTCTTTCCTGCTGCATTTTCGAAGCCTGCTCAGCCTTGGCGATCTGAAGATCCGCGGCCTTTTTGACCTCATCCCTGTCCACATAGAAGAGCATGCGCATGCGCTTTCCTGTGTGGTCAGTGCCGCCCAGCAGATAGACGTCCGTCCAGCGCTTGCTGCCGTCCGCCATTTCCATCTCGAAAATTCCCAGATAAGGGTCCTTAGAGACCATGTCTATGTGGGATTCGGTGAGCCTCTTTCTCGTGATGCTGGTCATCTCCAGCCGGTAGAAAGGATCCTTGGCGACTTCCTCTGCAAATCCGGCCATAGTCATGCCGAACTGTTCGGGGAAATGTCTGGTGACATAGACGGGATGCCAGTTTCCCGGCTCTCCTGTCAGTACACAGAGGGCCCCCGGTATTTTGCCAAGGATCTCTGAAGCCTGTGTGACGCGCTCCTGCATCTGGGCGTGCATCTGGTTGAAGCCCGTTGTCTCCTGGAAAACACAGTAGTATACGGTATTCTCGCCCTCCTGGTAAGCGGGCGCGCCGATCATGCGGTATTGGAACCGGTTTCCGTCCCGCCTGTAAAATGTCAGATTGACCGCAATATGGCCGCTGGTCCCCTGGATCTCCCTGAGCTTGTCCATGATCTTGTCGCGCTCTTCCTCCGGGACCATAAAGAAGGGATCCCCCTCCATCTGCTTCTGGAACTGATCCTCCTTGTAGCGGAGCTTCTTCCAGAAATAATCATTATAAAAGAGCGTCTTGGGACCCTCTTCCTTCATATATGCAAAGATCAGCACGCCGCAGGGGAGATTCTCGGTAAACTCCCTGATCTGCTCCATTCCCCCCACGCCCTGTTTCTCGGACATGTGGATAAAGGTGATCTCAAAGTGCTGCCCGCGCTTGCAGATGGCCATGCTGCAGCGAAGATAGACGGCTTTATCCTCCTCCTTGGGCACGAGGTTGATCTCGTATGCCACCGTCGAAATATCCGCGGCGCTGGGTGAACTCTTGATCGACACGATGTCCACATAGTACCGCTCGGGCCTCGCTGTCATCTCCTCCTGCAGGAAATCCCTGATCTCCTTGGCGGAGAGAAGATGGTACATCTGCTTGGGCGTGATCCAGACCACATCGTATGCCATGTCCTCCAGGCACAGATCCGGATCCCGGCTGCTGAAATAACTATTCAAAAAATTTTTTCCAAAATCTATAGGAGTCTGCATAAGGACATTATAGCAAACAACATCCTGTTCGGCATAAAAAAGTGCGTCAAAAAACAGACCTCCCCGCCGATTAAAAAAAGCGGGCAGTTTAAAGGCAAAAATTGGAACTTCTTCCGATTGACGGATTCCCTTCTTACAGGTCAAAATATTACGGTGTAATGATCAAAATGTCCGGAAAGGGAATTCCATGATTCGCATACTCTGTATAGGAAAGATGAAAGACAAGGCGCTCCATATGCTGGAAGAAGAATACAAAAAGCGCCTGGGGGCTTTTACCAAAATAGAGATCGTCGAAGTCCGCGATGAGCCCAACGAGCGCATAGAGCGCGAAAAGGAGGCTGCCCTCGCCAAGGAAAAAGAAGGCGAGCGGGCTCTCTCCCAGATAAAGGACGGAGAATTCGTGATCCTTTTAGATCTGCACGGTTCTCATTGGGACAGCGAGACATTTGCTGAGAAACTAGGAAACTGGCAGGCCGCCTCCTCCACCCTCACCTTTGTGATCGCCGGATCCCTCGGTCCCTCTCCGGCCCTCGCCGCCCGGGCCAACGCGCGCTGGAAGCTTTCCGACCTGACTTTCACTCATCTGATGACGAGGGTCCTCGTGCTGGAACAGATCTACCGGGCTTTCATGATCCTGAACGGAAGGAAATACCACAAATAATACTATAG
>CAMKAA010000081.1 GCA_946410365.1 uncultured Lachnospiraceae bacterium
TTTGAGGATCAGGGAAAGACCGTGATCGAGGGAGATCCGGAGCTCTATGTGAGCGGATGTTTTCTGGAACTGGCGAAGAAACTTCTTGAGCAGGACAGCATAGGCAGCTGATGGAGGAGAGAATGAGCGGAGCAACAAGTTATACAGTCAGGCAGCTGTGGGAATTGGGAAAAGATAAGATCCCGCAGGATATGATGTCCTCCTCCCATCTGATCTACAGCTCACCGGCTACGCTGGCCTTTAATTCACCGGGAGCGGAAGGTTTCGGCGTCAAAAGAGCGGGGCTGTCTGTGCCGGGATCGGTCATGCTGATCGTATCCCCCGGATGCTGCGGGAGAAACACCTCATCCATCAGTACCATGAAGGGCTATGAAAACAGGTTCTTCTATCTGACGATGGACGAAACGGACCTTATTACGGGCAGGCATCTGCGCCGGATCTCCAAGGCGGTCTGCGAGATGGCTGCCGGCCTTAAGAAAAGACCCTCCGTGATCATGATATGCATCACCTGTGTGGACGCGCTTTTGGGAACAGATATGGAGCGGGTCTGCAGAAAAGCGGAGAAAATGGTAAATGAAGCAATTCCTGCGCCTTGTGATGCAGAGGATCCCTATATCCGCGTCAGGCCCTGCTATATGTACGCGCTGACCAGAGAGGGCAGAAAACCGCCCATGGTCCACGTAAGACAATCTATTTACTCCCTGCTGCAGCCGGTCCCCAAGAGAGCCGACAGCGTTAATATCCTGGGATATTTTGCCCCGCTGGCAGAGGACTGCGAGTTAAGAGATCTTCTGAAGCAGATAGGAGTGAAGCAGATCAGGGAGGTCTCATCCTGCGCAAACTATTCCGAGTTCGGCAAGATGGCAGAGGCCAATTTTAACCTGATCCTGAATCCGGAGGCGAGGCCTGCTGCGGGAGATCTGCAGGAGAGACTGGGAATTCCCTCCATTGAGCTGACAAGGCTTTATCAGATCGACAGAATAGCTGCGCAGTATGACGCTTTTGCAGCAGCTCTCGGTGTTCGGTTTGATTACAGGACTTTCGCAGAAAAGGCCAAAACGGCAATGAAGAGGTTCAGAGCGGCTTATCCCGGCGCGGTCTTCAGTATTGGCGAAGCAGTCAACGCCGATCCCTTCGAACTTGCGCTTGCTCTGGTGCGTTACGGTTTCAGAGTAAGGGAGATCTTCGGAACGATCACTTCGGATTCCTATCGCTATATCAGACATCTGTCGACGCTCAGTCCCCAGACAAGGGTATATTCGAATCTGTCGCCTTCCATGCTGCTCTACGGAGATGACCATGGCGAAGACAATACAGACGAGGGTACTATACACATCGCCCTTGGCAGGGACGCCGGCTGGTATCATCCCGAATATCCATGCCTTCTGTGGGGGCAGGACATCCAGCCTTTTGGCTTTATGGGTGTATGCAGGTTTTTCGAGGCGCTGATGGAGACAGCGAAAGGCGGCGGGCAGGACCTTTACGGTTCCGCGGTCAGACTGATCGGCGAATACGGGACAGAAAGAAAAATCGAAGAGGTCAGCCGGGAAGAGTCTTCGCAGAATGAAGGTGCTCATGACAAGCGGCCCAAGGGTTACAGAGAGATACTGACTCCGTTTGCTCCAGACCAGTCCGGCGCTGTTTCCGTATTCTATGAACTTGGCGGGATCACGGTGATATGCGACGCGGGAGGCTGCACAGGCAATATCTGCGGTTTCGACGAACCCAGATGGTTCCGTGAGAGAAGCGCCGTGTTCAGCGCAGGGCTTAGAGACATGGACGCGATTCTGGGAAGGGATGAAAGGCTGGTGGAAAAACTGGCGGATGCCGCAGCTTTACTGTCGGAAACAGGGATGAAAAAAGCGCCTGCTTTTGCCGCCATTATCGGCACTCCTGTTCCGGCTGTCATTGGGACTGACTTCAGAGCCCTTGAGAGAATGTCCGAAAAAAAGACCGGACTTCCCTGCATCGGCATTGCCTGCGACGGAATGGAATTCTATGACAAAGGTGCCGAGAGCGCCTATCTGGCCTTATTTGAAAAGTTCGCAAAAAAGGCCGAAATTGATACTTCTTCGGAGAAAAAAGGACGTGTCGGTATTCTCGGCGCGCAGTACATGGATCTTGGGGGCATCGCTGATTATGATGCGCTAAGAGGATACGCAGAGAATAAGATCGGCAAGACGGCAGTAATATATGGAAGCCGCGTGGATGGAACAGAAGCTTTTGCAGATCCGGCATCTGTCAGTGAGAACCTTGTTGTCACAGTATCGGGTTATGAAGCGGCGAAGACGCTTCTGTCAAAATATTCAGTCCCTTTCCGCTGTTACAATCCTCTGGCGGAGAGGCAGATACGCAAGATCGCGGAACAGACAGAGATTGCCGGAAAGAGTATACTGGTGGTTCACGAACAGATCACCGCAAATTCCTGCAGGGAGGCACTGCGGGAATTGGGGGCGAAAAGAGTGGACATTGCCACCTGGTTCATGCTGAAGGAAGACTTAAGCGAAGCGGGAGATCTTCACCTCAGTGAGGAGACGGATCTTGCCCTTGCGGTACGCTCAGGGAAATACGATATGATCATCGCGGACCCGGTCATGCTCCCTCTCTTAAGGGGATATTTTGACGGGGTGTTCGCAGGACTGCCGCATTTCGCGGTTTCAGGTAAATTATGATCGGAAATACAGAGAAGACACTGAGAATAAAAGTATACGGAATTGTCCAGGGAGTTGGCTTTCGCCCAACTGTGGCGAGACACGCGGCCAAAGCCGGGATCAGAGGTTCTGTCTGCAATAAAGGCCCTTATGTGGAGATCTTCGCCCAGGGAAGTCAGGATCAGGTGGACTCTTTTTTGAATCTTCTCGAAAAGAAGCCGCCTGAGAGAGCTGCTGTACTCAAGATGGATGTCCGCAGTGCCGACAGCAGCGAGCATAGTTTTGACTCTTTCGAGATCATAGAGAGCGCCAAAACTAAAGGGGAAATCTTCATCTCGCCGGACATTGCGATCTGCGAAGAGTGCCGCCGGGAACTTCTTGATCCGGGCGACAGAAGATATCTTCATCCCTTTATCAACTGCACCTGCTGCGGGCCGCGTCTCACGATCCTGGAAGGACTTCCTTACGACCGTGAGAGGACGAGCATGAAGATGTTCCCTATGTGCCCGACCTGTGCAGGTGAGTATCACTCCCCCCTGAGCAGGCGTTATGATGCACAGCCTGTCTGCTGCAATGACTGCGGACCTGAGGTGTATCTCGCCGGAGAAGAGGATGTCCGGGGAAGTGAAGCGATCACAAGAACCCGAAGGATCATTTCTGAGGGCGGAATTGCTGCAGTCAAGGGCATAGGCGGATTCCATCTGTGCTGTGATGCTTCTAACGAGGAAGCGGTGGCCAGGCTGCGCAGGAGAAAAACAAGACCCGTTAAGCCCTTCGCCGTAATGATGAGGGACGAAGCGGCAGTGGAGCGGGAATGTGAGATCAGCGATGCGCAGAGAGAGATCCTTACGGGGCATCAGAAGCCGATCCTGCTGCTGCAGCGCAGAGAAGGAGGAAAGCTGTGTCCTTCTATTGCACCCGGAAATCCTACTGTGGGAGTGATGCTCCCTTATGCGCCGGTTCAGATCCTGCTCTTTGATTATCCTGACGGGATCATTATGCCGGACTGCCTTGTAATGACCAGCGGCAATGTCTCGGGAGCGCCGATCTGCAGAGACGACGCCGAGGCAATTTCGGAACTTGGAAATCTTTGCGACTGTATCCTTTCTCACAACAGAAAGATACGGATAAGGGCAGATGACTCGGTCATGGATTTTTATAACGGTGAGCCCTATATGATCCGCAGATCCAGAGGCTATGCCCCTCTTCCCTACATGCTCTCAGCCTGGGAGGGAAGCGAAAAGGAGACAGGCGGCACGAGTGTGCTGGCCATCGGCGGAGAACTGAAAAACACATTTTGTATAGGAACTGGAAGTCTGTTCTATCCCTCCTCCTATATCGGGGATCTGGCGGATCTAAGAAGCGTAAGGGCGCTGGAAGAGACGACAGGAAGATACGCGCGGCTTTTGGAAGTGACCCCGGAAGTCATTGCATGCGATCTTCACCCGAGATATAACTCTGTGACGACAGCGATCACGCTTTCAGAACAGATCGGTAAGGAGCTGGGAAAAGACCCCCTTCCGGTAGTAAAAGTACAGCATCATTACGCTCATGTTCTAAGCTGTATGGCGGAGAATGATTATGCGGATCCGGTCATAGGAGTCTCCATGGACGGTACCGGATACGGGACCGACGGAAGCATCTGGGGCGGAGAGATCCTTACGGCAGACTATCACGGCTTTGTCAGGGAGGCCAGCATTAAACCTTTCATTCAGGTGGGAGGAGATCTCTCCTCCACAGACGGATGGAGGATCGCAGTATCCATGCTGCATAGTATCAGTAAAGCAGAGGAAGAGGGTTCACCGCTGAAAGATGCCCTTTCCCTGTCAGGAAAACTGTCGCTGTGCACGGAACTGGAGGCCTCGGTTCTGATGAAAATGGCTGACAGAAGACTCAACTCAGTAGTCTCTACCAGTGCCGGAAGGCTGTTCGACGCCGTAAGTGCAATATGCGGAATCTGCAGGCACTCCACTTTCGAGGGAGAAGCTTCGATGGCTTTGGAATTTGCCGCGGAACGGTATGAGAAAACTGTGCCGGGATGCAGAAATGAGGAAAGTCCGGCGGAACATACAATAAACAAAGCAGAAGATGGACGCCGGATCCTTCCGACGGATGAGATCGTCAGAAAGATCACTCTCGGAAGGCTCAGAGGTGAGGAACAGGATCGTCTCGCATGGCTCTTTCACAAAATGCTCGCTGACCAGATCATTTCGGCCTGCGTCGGGATCAGGAAGGAAAACGGGATCAGGACGGCAGCTCTCAGCGGGGGATGCTTTCAGAACCTCCTTCTTCTGGACCTGGTCAGGAGAGGTCTGGAAGCGGAGGGCTTTGATGTCCTGATCCACCACCTGGTACCGCCCAACGACGGGGGTATAGCGCTGGGTCAGGCTGTAGCTGCAGTGCAGGCTGTCCATGACGGGAAAGTAAATGTCATCCGGACGGATGTTTCATAAAGATCAAATATAAAAATACAGCGGAAGATTCCGCCTAAGGAGAGGAAATTATGTGTGTAGGTCTTTCAGCAAGAGTAATCAGGATCAATGAAAACGGAACAGCGCTGGTAGATGCCAGCGGAGCCAGGAGACAGGTATCCGCTCAGCTTTTGGAGGATCTGGAGCCCGG
>CAMKAA010000082.1 GCA_946410365.1 uncultured Lachnospiraceae bacterium
GGAGCTCCCTTATCGCGGCAGTACGGAATGATGTGCTTGCCGAAATCCAGATTAGGCTGTTCCTTATTGGTCACCAGCGCCTCCCTGAGCGTCTTCCAGTTGAATATATAAATACCCATGGAAGCCAGATTGCTGCGGGGATGCGCGGGCTTCTCCTCAAAGTCCACGACCTTTCTGTTCTCGTCAGTGATCATGATCCCGAAACGGCTCGCCTCTTCCTTAGGGACCGGCATGACAGCGATAGTTACTTCAGCATTGTTTTCCTTATGGAAATCCAACATCGATTCGTAATCCATCTTATAGATATGATCACCGGACAGAATAAGCACATAATCGGGGTTGTAGCTCTCCATATACGTGAGATTCTGATAGATCGCGTTTGCAGTTCCCGTGTACCAGTCCGTATGCGCGATCTTCTCATACGGAGACAGTACCGTGACTCCTCCCACATTCTTATCGAGGTCCCACGGGATTCCGATCCCGACGTGCGTATTCAGCCTCAGCGGCATATACTGTGTCAGTACGCCTACAGTATCCACACCTGAATTAATGCAGTTACTGAGCGGAAAGTCAATGATCCTGTACTTCCCGCCGAAGGATACCGCCGGCTTAGCCATATTTGATGTAAGAACTCCAAGTCTGCTTCCCTGGCCGCCTGCCAACAGCATAGCGATCATTTCTTTCTTAACTATCATGTTGCCACCTCTGGTATGGTTTTTGCAAAATCATTTACATAATAACGTTTAAAATTTTGCAATGATATTATACCATACCGATTACAGAAATGAAACTGTACATTGTATTCGCCAAATCGTTCTACTTTATACGCAATTTTGTTTTATTGCCAGACAATTTCCATTTCTTCCGAGTGGATTACATACACCATTCGGATACTCCTTTGACTTGTATGACTTCTTATTGTATGATACGAACGTCAACTCAATCAGATAAGAAGCACAATGCTTCTGACTATCAATACATTCAGGGAGGACATATGTATCAGCTCGATTTTGACAAGCCAATCCACGTCTTTTTTTCAGGGATCGGCGGAATCTCCATGAGCGGTCTCGCGCAGATCCTTCGCAGCAGAGGGTTTGAGGTCTCCGGATCCGACCGCGCCGCTTCTTCCATTACGGATGAACTGGCTGCGGACGGCATCAGGGTCATTATCGGCCAGCAGAAGGAAAACATCACGCCTGACATCGATCTCGTCGTCTTCACAGCGGCGATCCGGCCGGACAACCCGGAGTATATCGCCGTTATGGAAAACGGAATTCCGCACATAACAAGGTCTGTTCTTCTGGGCCAGATCATGCGCGGATACAAGGATCCTGTCGCCATCAGCGGCACTCACGGAAAGACCACGACAACGTCTATGATCTCCGAGATCATGATGGCAGCCGGAACGGACCCCACTCTTTCCATCGGCGGCATCCTTGACAGCATCGGAGGAAACGTCAGGATCGGAAACAGTCAGTATTTTGCCGCCGAAGCATGCGAGTACACGAACAGTTTCCTGGACATGTTCCCGGGCATCGGCATCATTTTGGATATCGACGCGGATCACCTGGATTTCTTCAAAGATCTCGATGATATCCGCCGCTCCTTCAGGAAATTTGCCGGGCTTATACCCGCGGACGGCGCCCTGATCATCAATACGCAGATCCCGGACTATGAGGAGATCTCCGGCGGCCTTGACTGCAGAGTGATTCTCTACGGCCCTGACGACAGCGCAGATTACTGGCCTGAGGACATCACTTATGATCAGTTTGCCCGCGCCTCCTACACCCTCTGCTCACGCTCTGCAGACGGGACAGTCAACAGGCAGGCGGTCACCCTGGGAGTTCCCGGCGAGCACAATGTCTATAACTCCCTCGCGGCAGCGGCGGCGGCAGACTGCCTTGGCATTGACCGCAAGTACACAGCGGCGGCTCTGGCGGGCTATACGGGAACCGAGAGGCGTTTCCAGATCCTGGGAAGCCGGAACGGCTTTACGGTCATCGACGACTACGCGCATCACCCCACAGAGATCGAGGCGACCCTGAGGACCGCGCTTAATTACCCTCACAGAGAACTCTGGTGCGTCTTCCAGTCCCATACTTACACCAGGACCAAGGCTCTGATGGATGAATTCGCGCAGGCCCTTACTCTGGCAGATCACGTGATCCTTGCCAAAATATACCCTGCCAGAGAGACCGACGATCTTGGGATCAGCTCCCACACTCTGGCCGAAAAGATTGAACAGCTGGGGCATCCCTGTCTATGCCTGGATTCTTTTGAAGAAATTGAAGAATATCTCCTGAAAAATTGCCAATCGGATGATTTGGTGATAACTATGGGGGCCGGAAATATCAATGAAGTAGGGAAAAAACTGGTTATGTGACCTTCCCTTTCCGACTTTTCCACATCATCCCCCCAAAAAAGCCGCATGAACGATGTGGATATCCCACTCTCCCGAAGTGCCCCTTATCAAGGCATTTCGGGAGTTTTTTCCACTTTATCCTCATTATCCACAATTGCCCCGGGCACTGTCCGATTCCCGCCGCCGCAAAAATTTATGGACAAAATGACCATTTTCGGTGCCTGTTTGCCTATGCTATACTGCATTTATCAAATTATGCTATTTTGCCGCAGATATCGACTGATCCGCAGCGGCTGGGACTATAATGACTTTATCCGCGCCGGGACTGCGCAGCGCTCTGATAAGACTTGGGGAATCACGAGTGCCTGTGCGCCTATCCTGACCCGCCGGACAGATAAGGGAGGTTTGTGCATTGTTCACGGTTTACAGCGAGGCAGATCTGGGCTCCACCCTGATCTCCAATCTCTTTATCGACAAATACATGAAGGACGCCAATGACGCGCAGCTCAAGGTCTATCTCTATCTTCTTCGAATGATGAACGCGGGAAGGACCACGAGCATTCCGGATATGGCCGATCAGTTCAACCACACGGAGAGGGAAGTAATGCGCTCGCTCCGCTATTGGGAGCGCCGCGGCCTTATTGTGCTCGAATACAGCGGCGCAGGCGATCTTATGTCCCTGCGCATGGTGTCTCCCAGGCCGGAAAACGAAGTACAGGGTTACCCTGTACCTTTCCGCGGCGGGCTTGTATCCGGCGGCGCAGAGAGTGAATCTGTCTATCCCGAAAAAGAGAGCCGCACTGCGCCAGCAGTTCCCAGGCTCCAGGCCATGGCGATCCCTGCGCAGCACAGTATTCCCGCAGAATCCGCCTCCGCACAGCCTGCTGCTCCGCCGGCTTCAGACTCACTGACTGCTGCCGGACAGCTTCACTCCGACAGGACAGACGAGGAGGCCGAAAGCCGCAAGGCTGCCTTCAGGCATCCCGATGCGGCTTCCGTAGAGGCTTTCAAGAGCAGTACCAAACGGGCGCAGCTTCTGTATATCATTGAGCAGTATATCGGAAAACCTCTTGCGCCCAGCGAGGTGGAATCTGTATACTATATTTCCGAACAGCTCCACTTCTCTGACGCGCTGATCGATTATCTGCTGCAGTACTGCATTGACAGAGGTAAGAAGGATTTCCGCTACATCCAGAAAGTGGCTGTCAACTGGGCCGAGCGCGGCATTACCACCCCCAAGCAGGCGGAGCGCTCTGTCTCCAGTTTCAGCAGAAAAGGGCGCAGCGCGCAGGGTGTAAAGCCCTCCGCCAATCCCTTCAACCAGTTCGAGCAGAATCAGTATGACTTTGACGAACTCGAGAAAGATATTTTAAGCAACTAAGCCGGGAGAAAACAGGTGTCACTGACAAGAGAACAGTACGACGAGATCATGCGCGGCTATATGCAGAAGCAGAACCGGCGGCATCAGCTGGCTCTGCAGCGCAGAGACGAGGTCTATGCCCGGATCCCCGAATTCCGGCAGCTTTCGGACCGGGTATCAGAAATTGCCGTGGATTATCTTCATTCACGATTGGGAGAAAAGAGGAATGACACTTCCGTTTCTCCCGGTTTTGTGCGCCCGCGGCTCGAAGAGATCGCAGCAAGAAAAAAAGAGCTTCTTGTCTCCCATGGCTTTCCCGAGGATTATCTCACGGTAAGTCCCGAATGCCCTCTCTGCGGCGATACAGGCTTTGTGGACGGACAAAAGTGCCGCTGTTTCCGCCAGAAAGAGGTTGAGATCCTCTACAGCCATTCCCATCTGAAGGAACTGGTGGCCGAGCAGAATTTTGGCGTTCTTTCAGAGAACTATTATCAGGGCGAGGATTTAAAGAGGTTTCGCATCGCGGCAGCCGCATGCAGGCGAATGGCAGCGGAATTCGATACGGTATACCGAAATCTCTACTTATATGGTACGGTAGGTACAGGCAAGTCCTTTTTATCCATCTGCATCGCAAAGGAAGTCCTTGAGACAGGGCATTCCGTCCTCTATTTCAGTGCGGCGGCGCTCTTTGACAAACTTTCCATGTATTCCTTCGATGTAAGGACCAAGGAGGAGCTGCGGAGTTTCATCTCCGATCTCTATGAATGCGACCTGCTAATCATTGATGACCTCGGAACAGAACTTACCAACCAGTTCATATCGGCACAGCTCTTTGCCTGCCTGAATGAACGTCACCTGAACCGTAAATCTACCGTGATCTCTACCAATCTTTCCCTTGCCGAAATGCAGTCCAGATATTCCGACCGCGTTTTTTCAAGGATCACCAATGATTACGAACTCTACAAGTTGACCGGCAGCGATATCCGCGTCCTCAAGCGAAGACAGCGGAACGCGGCTCATCACTAAATGATCCACTAAATTCCTACGAAAGTCAGAAAGCGAGGATGGCTAATGGAACCAATCAAAAACGCCGAAAACCTACACCTCAACACGATGGAACCGATCAAGATGCACGACAAGCGGCATCTGGATTCAATTCCTGCAGGTTCACTGGGAATCATCCCGGTCCAGGGCTGCGAACAAATGGCTTCCGAGATTGATTACTATCTCACCCGTTGGAGAGCGGAGCGCGAAAGCGAGCACAAGGGTTCCCTCGCATATATCGGTTACAAGAGTCCCACTTATATCATCGACTGCAGTCTTCCCCGCTTCGGCACAGGAGAAGGCAAGGGCGTGCTCTCCAAGTCTGTTCGCGGAATGGACCTCTATCTCCTTGCGGATGTAGTCAATTACAGTGAGACTTACAAAATGTTCGGGATCACCAACCACATGTCCCCCGACGATCACTATCAGAACCTCAAGAGAGTGATCGC
>CAMKAA010000083.1 GCA_946410365.1 uncultured Lachnospiraceae bacterium
CAGTTTGCTCTTAACCTTCTTAAGCTTTTTGATCATCTTCCGGCAGTCCTTGTCAAAAATCAGTGGGACCGTTTCCTTTACCGGCGTGATCAGCCTGATCTTTCCGGCCATCTCCGCATTCATGTTGCAGCGGTACAGATCCCATTCCGTATCGATTCCCAGGTGCTCGTCCGTAAACGGCATCAGCATCGATGTAAAACCGGTCAGTTTTCCATTGAGGCAGGGGTCGTTAAGCCCCACATTTCCTCCAATCTTCCAGCGATCCGGCATTACGGAATCCAGGATTCTCGAAAGGCGCCGGCTTACTTTCCTGAAAGCTCTTCTGCCGCAGCTGCCCGTAAGCACTCTGTGGACGTAATCGACCGCATTGATGATCTTCTCCGCCTTGGCGGCAGCCGCATCTATTTTCTCCGAGAGGGAAGTCTCCTCTTTTTCTTCTTCCTCTTCCTGTTCTTCTTCGGTTTCCTTCTCCCCGGTTTCCTTCTTCTTAAGTCTGTCCATGATCTTTATATCCTTACCGAAGATCTTGACAGTGATCAGTTCATTCCCGGGGTAAGTGACAAATACCTTCAGGATACCGAAAAGCCAGGATATGAAGGCTTTCACCTCAGACTTTTCCCTGAGTACGGAAACCGGAAACTCCTCATGTCTCTCAGGATCATCAACAGCCGCCCTGGCACTATATTTGATCGGATCAAGCAGAACGATAAGAAGGATCACAAGGATCAAAGCCAAAAGGACAAGCAATATGATTCCCAGCCATTTCAATATAGTAAGAAATACAGCCATTTCCGCCTCCTTACTCTGACTGCGGCTGCAGAGGCAGCTCATCCTGCGCGCCTGTCCCGGTTGAGAGCGCGGATTTGTCAGTAACCGCTAGACCGGCGTCCCTGCCTCGCAGTTTCCTTATTCCGTGAGGAAACAGGTACGCCCTCACATCACCGCTCCCTGTGTGATCATAAGCTTCCTGCACAAGTCTCTGTACAAGTTCCACCGCCTCCGAACGTCCTGCGGCAATGCCGATGATGTAGGGAGGATATTTCTTGTAATACGGCTGCTGCAGATTGACGCAGTGGAGAATCTCAAGCTGGTTGGAACCCGGCCCGGGTACTGAGGGACTCAGAGCGATCACATAGATCGTAAACTGTCCTTCTCCGCGCATCAGTTTCCTCTTCACTTCTTCCGGGTCCCTGATGGAAGGTCCCGTATAGAGATTCTTAAAAAAATACATACAGATCTACTCCTTTTGACCCAGTACTCTCTTCAGCGCTCTTGTCGTATACTTGCCCTTCCGGAGCCTGTCAGAGATCTTCATGGTATTGGACCGGATCGCCTCATACTCTCCCTCAGTCATTTCAGCGATCCTTCCGGGGATCTCTTCGATGGAGTCAACAGTGATGCCGCATCCGTTCTTTGTGATATAGGGGGCCAGAGCCGCTTCGCTCCAAATGATCACCGGCATGCCTGACGCAAGATACAGGGAAGCTTTGTGAGGATCATTGATCCGCAGATACTCTCCGTATGTTCCGCTGCAGGTTTCGGTGGTCTCTCCGTCCCACACAAGGCCGAAACTTCCTTCCATCACTTCCGGAAGTCTGTCCGGCTCAAAAGACCCGAGATATCTCACATTTTCCTGCGGTTCCGCTTCATACCCGACGCCGTAGAGGTTAAAGTCTATTCCCTCCGGCAGGTGATAAGCGTATCCCGCTTTATGGGGCCTTAACGCGCCGGCAATAACCACCGGACCTTCTGCACTTGTCTTCGCGTATCCGGCATCGGGGATCAGGTAATCGAAGATCCCGAGCACTTCCATCTTGGAGGAGGGAATGCCCATTGAAGCGAGCTTCTTTTTCATATTCCTGTTGTGAACAATGATCCCGTCACAATTCTTGAGAAGTGTCTCCTCCTCCAGGCGAAGCCTGACCTTCTCTTTGCGCGACGTAGTACCTCTTATGGCTGCTCTGAGTATCTCGAGATCATGGATCAGAAGAATGATCCTGACGCCCCTTTTTCTCGCCCTTCTGATGCTGGATGCAAGCAGCACAGAGTGATTGACTATAGGAAACTGTATAACAAGGATGTCTCCCTCTCCGGTCACGGAAAGGCAGTCGTCCCACACTTTCATGAGTCTGTAGTGATAGCCGGCTTTCTGAAGGACATTCTGACCCTCTCTGTCGGTCTGAGGCATGCAGATCTCAATTCCCTTATAGCTGTTCTTCTCAAGGATCACATCGACGTCATCTCTGGCTTTGATGCCTGCTGTGCGCTGATAGCCCTCTTCATTCCATATCTCTTTAGTATAATATTTCATAGAGTCTGTCCCGTTTCCTTCAGTCTGCCTGAGCCCACACATCCATATCGTGTGTGATCCGTTTTTCTTCCGGCGGCAGCTGCATATAATCCCCGTAGAGATTGCGGAGATAATAGTCCCAGCAGCCCGGAGCTGAGACCACCATGTCTTCAAACTGCATTGGCACAGATTTGAGATACAGCTTTCTCGGAACGCGCTCCTGGGGGCCGTATCCATTTGCAATACCGCCCATATACCCGCATTCGTCAACCTTGTAAGTGCGGCATGTCCTGTTGATATAATCGAGGATCCGGGCATCATCAAGGGGTTTCACAAGCGCTTTGATGAAGGGCTTGAATGCTCTTCTGAAAGCTGTCTTTCCCTCCCCCGTCCTTGCCTGTTTGACTCTCAGGATCCTTCTTGCCGCAAGAGTCTTTCTAAAGATCCGCTTCACTTCCTTTTCGTCGTCCGGAAGACCGTCCATGGGAAAAATATCGATCCAGAGATTCTTCTCTGTCTCATCATGATCGTACAGTTTCCTGATGCTCGTGTGAAGATCATAGATCTTGGCAAAAGGATAGTTCAGGTCTCCGAATTCGCAGGCTGCCAGTTTATAATCACCGGAGGCGTTGATCTCGTCTGCATGAGAAAGCAGGCGGTCATAATCCTCTCTCGGCATATTTACGTCAATATCATCATCCCAGGGAATGAATCCCTTGTGCCGAACAGCGCCGAGAAGAGTTCCTCCGGCAAGATAATACCGGATCCCGTACCGCTCGCAGATTTCCGTAAAGACCTTAAAGATCTGTAGTTCTCTCTGCTGAATCTCTCCGAGGTCCAGTTTCTTCATTTCGTCATTATTATTCATTTGTTGTATCACTCCATTAGTCATATCCTATAAAAAAGAGTATAATCCATATCAAAATAGATGTCCACAACCCATATTTTCCTTATTTCGTGCTTGACATTCATTTTTGGTTCTACTAAGATATTAACGTATGTGCAGAAAGAGTTTTCGTGTCTTCTCTGCTGCACTCATGAGCATTATGGAGCACTGTATGCGCGGCTGCACAGCGCTCGGAACGATATGTATAACACTTACTGTACATTACATGGAGGTATGTAGAATGGCAAACATCAAATCTGCCAAGAAGAGAATTCTCACAAGCGCTAAGAAGACCGCTGCAAACAAGGCTGTAAAGTCTTCCGTCAAGACTGCGATCAAGAAAGTCAACAAGGCTGTAGAGGCCGGTGACAAGGCAGCTGCAACAGCAGCTCTTATTGCAGCTGAGGCTACCATCGACAAGGCTTGCACAAAGGGCGTTCTTCACAAGAACAACGCTTCCCGCAAGGTCTCCCGTCTTGCCAGCAGCATCAACAAGATCTGAGCAGCGGATATAAATTGCTGAATCGACTTTCTGTATGTCCACGACCCATCGGACATGCAGAAAGTCTTTTTTTTGCATAAGTCAAAAAATCGCAGTCCCGTTCTTTCGGAACTGCGATTTTGTTTTTCTATAGTTTGATCAGATCTCAACCCGCAAAATTAATGACAGGTTCCTTGGGCTCTGCTGTCTTTTCAACTTTTTCCGCATAGAGAACAATACCCTTGCCCTCGTATTCGGAGAATGTCTCATAAGATACTCGCGCCTTTACCCTCACCCATGTTCTTTCCGGGAAGATCATATCCTTATCCGCCTTGCATGCATAGCCAAGGAAGGACATATCGTTCGCGCAGCAGGTCATAGCCATTCGCCCGGGGACAAAATACCCCTTGGGGAACTTATCGGGGATCATCACCATGCCGGTGTACTCGATTTCCTTTCCGTCATAGCGGTCCGGATGCTCCATCGCGTCAAGATACCAGATTCCGTAATTAAGATTCTCAAGCACGATCGGCTCTTTGTGAATGTCGTAAGGAAGATCCTCTTCCGTTGTCATGTCGATCTCACCGTTAGCATCCTCAAAGATCAGATCTGCCTGCTGATTGATCGCCTTGATATTTCTCTTATAGGAGACCAGAGTCTTCTCGTCGATACCATCGCAGCGATTGAGCATGATCAGCTCTGAATTCCTGATCTGTTCTGCCAACAGGGATCTCATGTTTGTAAAATACATCGAGAATGTGGAAGCATCGATCGATGTGATCTGCTGTTCCAGCCTCCAGGCTCTCGGAAGCCTGAATTTTCTGAAATCCCACATGCCATTATACTCTATGAGAATTCGCTCAGGTCTGTATTTGGCCTCCAGTGCCATCATCGCAGAAGGTGTAAGATCCTCTTCATTTTCAAATACTTCTATCTCGGTATTTGTCTGACGGAGCAGACGCTCGCTGTACTCCACTTCACCTTCCTCGCAAACGATCAGGAGTGTGGTTCCGGACGTCTGAAAGTACGGCTGAGCGATCGTATAGGAGAAGAAGGATGTTTTCCCGCTGTCCAGAAATCCGTTGATCACATAAACAGGTTTTTGTACCATTTTTTTCTCTTTTCCTCTTCCAAATCCAAATAGCGCCATAACGCACCTTTATTTGCGGAACAGATCCGCGAGAGCATCTTCCTTGAGGCCGGAACCGATCACACAGATCTTGCCGGTAACATCAGCAGCGCCATAACGCACTTCTGTCTCTTCAGGAACATAATCAAAGTGGATCCAGTGTCCTTCCTTATCGGGAACCATACCCTTGGAGCGGAGAACAAACCCATAGGTCTCTGAATCATCAAGTTTCTCAAGGATCTGTCTGATCTCCTCTTCGGAATATCTGGCAGGCGTCTCCATTCCCCAGCTGACGAAGATCTCATCCGCGTCATGTCCGCCGTGGTGATGGTGATGATGATGGTGGCCGTGGGATTTGTAGATCCTGTTGCCGTTTTCATCCACTTCCACTTCCGCGTGCTCATG
>CAMKAA010000084.1 GCA_946410365.1 uncultured Lachnospiraceae bacterium
GACGGCAAGTGGTATTTCTTCGACAAGAAGAATGCTGATATGAAGACCGGATGGCTCACTGACGGCGGCAAGACTTACTATCTGGGCACAAACGGCGTCATGGTGACCGGGACACAGAGCATTGACGGAAAGACCTATACTTTCAACAGCAGCGGCGCCCTTATCGGTGATGCTCCCTCAGCGGTCTCAACAGGATCTTCCGGTTCCGGTTCATCCTCCGGAAGTTCGTCAGGAGTTTCCTGGAACTACAACATTTATACGACCGCCGGCCACACAAACCTTTGGTCAAACGGCAGTGACAGCGACATGCCTCTCGATTACACCACAAGCAGAAATACCGCGTTCGTAAATACCATGATCGCGTATGCTACTTACTTTGTCGGTAAGATCGACTACGCTTCGTCTGTGACCGGCGACGATCCGAACGGACTCCGGTATAAGAGACTCAGGTCCGGCGGAAAGACAGACTGTTCATGGTTTGTCTACCACGTACTGTACAAATTCGGCCTTGTCGGGGATGAGTTTATTCACTCCTATGAGTGGGGAAATGACCCCAGCACATACCCCGGCGGCGTCAACATTGGAACGGATGTCAGCAAAGCTTCTCCCGGTGACATCATCTGCACCGGTAAGGGAACTTCGGGCAGCAACAGTCATGTTATGATCTACATCGGCGGCGGAAAGGTCGTAGAATGTGCAGCGGGTTACGGCGTGATCATCAGCGACGCTCCCGATACCGCGAGACAGATCGTCCATTTCACCTGCCTGCCGGTGTGCACCACCGCTCCCTACAGGAGTGCTTCCTCCGGAACATGGATCGCTTCCGGTAACAGTTGGAAGTTTAAAGTCGGCGGTTCCTATCTCACCAGCTGCTTCCAGAATATTGACGGTGAAATGTACTATTTTGGAAACGACGGACTGTGTGCAAGGGGCTGGCAGACGATCGACGGCAAAAAATACTATTTTGCCAGCGGCTGCCAGATGTATCTTCGCTGGAAGAGAATTGACGGCAGCAAATACTACTTTGATCCCATAAGCGGATATATGCATACCGGATGGGAATGGGTAGTTGAAAAGAATGCATGGTATTACCTTGATCCCGACACCGGAGTTATGGTCACCGGCACGAAAACGATCGACGGCAAAACATACACCTTCGGCAGCGACGGAGCTATGCAATAACAGCAAAAGAAAAAGGACTGCGATCGCAGTCCTTTTTTTACCGGTGTTTTATCTGCCGTCAAACTCCCGACGTCAGTTTTCTCCTCTGAGCTCTTTCAGGATCCCGATCGTCTCGACATCCTCCTCAGTCAGCCTGATGTTAGTGACAGAAGTCTTTCCGTCGTTGTCTGTCACACGCAGCTCCATGATGACTCCCGGCTGAAGATCATTTCTGACCACATCATGCATAAAATCCAGTACCCTCGGATGCTGAGACTTGAAAATCCTCAGTCTCTCAGCCAGCTGCATAAGCTGCATAGGATTCATTGCCATTTCTTCTTACCTCCTCTTTCTAAGTTTGGTCCTGATTCTCTGAAGCGCGTTATCTGTGGATTTTTCATCTCTGTTGAGCACATGGGCGATCTCCACATATCCCATTCCTGTCAGATATAGTTCCAGAACCTGTTTTTCAAAAGCGCTGAGCTCTCTCTCAATCTTTTCTTCGAGCCTCTCCATTTCCTCCTGCCCTATGATATACTCCTCCGGGTTGGAGCTGGCGTCAGCCTCCAGGCAATCCATAAACTCCTCGTCCTCCCCCTCTCCGCTCTCTCTCAGCGGCCGGCTCAGGGAGACCGCCGTATTCAGCGGAAGATGTTTTTTCCTCGCGGAAGCTTTGACCGCTGTATAGAGCTGTCTGCTTACGCAAAGCTGCGCGAAAGTGCTGAAACTCGCGTCTCTCCCGCAGTCATAATCGCGTACAGCCTTGAAGAGTCCCAGCATACCTTCCTGGATCAGGTCATCGGAATCCCCTCCAAGTATATACATGGATCTCGCTTTTCTCAGGACCAGATCCTTATACTTATCCAGAAGGTGTTCCATCGCTTCCTGATCGCCGTCCCGAAAAAGCGCGATCAGCTCCTCGTCGGTCATACTCTCATATTTCTCTTTTTTCATATTCTTACTGCTCCTGGAAGGGCAAAAGATTCATGCACAAGGTTTACAGACTTCTCTGACGGACGATCTCATAGGCGAGGACGCCCATTGCTACCGATGCGTTAAGAGAATCGATCTCTCCCTTCATAGGGATGGAAGCGACCATATCACATTTTTCCTTCACCAGCCTGCTCACGCCGCTGCCTTCCGCGCCGATCACCAGTCCGATAGGGCCTTTGAGATTAAGCTTCGTCATCGTTTCGCCGTCCATATCCGCGCAGACGAACCATAATCCTCTGTCCGCAAGCTTCTCCATAGTGCGCACCAGATTTGTCACCTTGACCACCGGAGTGTAATTGATCGCGCCTGCTGACGCCTTGGCCACTGTCGCGGTGAGCCCTACGGCCCTGTCCTTGGGGATGATCACTCCGTGAGCGCCGGCCAGATTCGCCGTCCTGATGATCGCGCCCAGGTTATGGGGATCCTCAATTCCGTCGAGCAATACAAAGAAGGGATCCTCTCCTCTCTCTTTGGCCTTCTCGAACAGATCTTCCATCTCTCCATAGGAGTAGGCGGCGATCTCGGCGATCACTCCCTGATGCCTTCCCGTTTCAGACATCTGGTCAAGACGCTGCTTGGTGACATATTTCACAGGTGTTCCATGCTTAGCGGCCTCTTTGCGCACAGTCTGCATGGCGCCTTCTTTACTTCCGTCAAGCATATACAGCTTGTCGATCGTTCTCCCTGAACGGAAGGCTTCGATCACGGCGTTTCTGCCCTCGATCCGATTCTCATTCATTCTCTTCGTATTCTCCTGTCTCTTCTTCGTAGATCTTTCTCGGGCCAAGTCTGCCCTTTCGATCCGCTCTTCTGATGCCTTCCCGCAGCAGTTCCAGCAGCCGGTCAGTCCTGTCCTGTAAATACAAGTAACCGCACAGGGCCTCCAGTGCGGTTGCTTGAAGATATTCCTCCAGTGAGGAACTCTTTGCGTGATGATACGGGTTGGAATTTCTTCCTCGTCTGTATACTTTCTTCTCCTCTTCCGTCATGAGGTCGTAAACAGCCAATCCAATGGCCGCCTGCTGCTCGGCGCGGACATAATAGGTAGTCTCGTTATGGAGTTTCTCCGCCTGACGATTTCCCTTGGACACCAGAATAGTCCTGATCACAAGAGAGTAGACCGCGTCCCCCAGAAATGCCAATGTTCCCGGGGAATATGTGCGTATGTCGATTTCTTCATGCGGAAACTCCTTGAGGATCAGAGTTCTCAGGCTTTCTTCCATTTAACTCCTTCTCTGGTATCTTCCAATATGATACCTTTCGCCTTGAGTTCGTCGCGGATCGCGTCAGCCTTCGCGAAATCTCTCGCTTTCTTGGCCGCCTTTCTCTCCGCGATCTTCTCCTCGACATAAGCGGCAAGATCATCTTCCAGTTCATTATCTCTCTCAATGATCAGTCCGCATACATCTGTCAGATCGTGAAGTTCTTCATCCAGTTTCTCAATGAACTCTTTGGAGGAAGTGCCGCTCACACGGCTGTTGATCCACTTGACAAGTTCAAATACCGCGGAGATCGCGTCCGCTGTATTAAAGTCATCGTCCATTGCTGTCTCGAACTGGGTGCGGTAGTTCTCCGCTTCCACAAGCTGAGCAGCCTCTTCCTCTGTCAGGGCGCCTTCCGCTTTCCCCTGGAGGAACTTCAGATTCTCGCCGCAGTTGAGGATCCTCTCGTAAGAAGCCTTAGCGGACTCCATCAGCTCTCTGCTGAAGTTCAGGGGGCTTCTGTAATGGGAAGAAAGCATGAAGTAACGAAGTACCTGCGGGTCATACTGCGCGATAATGTCGCGCACCGTGAAGAAATTGCCCTTAGACTTGGCCATCTTCACGCCGTCAATGTTCAGGAAGGCGTTGTGCATCCAATATTTTGCAAAAGGAACTCCGTTTGCTGCCTCAGACTGCGCGATCTCATTCTCGTGGTGAGGGAATATGAGGTCCTCGCCGCCGGCATGGATGTCGATCTCCGGGCCCAGATAGCGTTTGCTCATGACGGAGCACTCGATATGCCAGCCGGGTCTTCCCTTGCACCAGGGGCACTCCCAGTAAGGCTCTCCGTCCTTCTTGGGTTTCCAGAGCACGAAATCCAGCGGATCCTGCTTCTGGTCAGCGCCTGTGACCTTCAGGTCGCGATTACCGCTTCGCATGTTGTCCAGATCCTTGTGGGACAATTTTCCATATCCCTCAAATTTTCTCGTGCTGTAGTAGACTGTTCCGTCTTCCGCCACATAAGCGTAACCCTTGTCGATCAGCGTCTTTATCATCTCGATCATTCCGTCGATCTCGAGCGTTGCCCTGGGATGCATCGTAGCCGGCTTGACATTGAGGCTGGCCATATCCTTCTTGCACTCCGCAATGTATCTCTCGGAGATAACTGAAGAATCGACGCCTTCTTCCAGCGCTTTCTTAATGATCTTGTCATCTACATCCGTAAAATTCGACACATAGTTGACTTTATATCCCTTGTATTCAAAATAGCGTCTCACCGTATCAAATACGATCATGGGACGGGCATTGCCGATATGGATCAGGTTATAGACAGTGGGACCGCATACGTACATGCTGACCTTGCCGGGTTTGATCGGCACAAATTCCTCTTTGCTCCTGGACATTGTGTTAAAGATCTTCATTCTTATTCCTCGCTTTATAGTATTATAGGCAGCTTTATTGCCTTACGCCTGTTCTTACCGGTTGCCCGTTCACTGTCTTCGGGGACAGCCCGCGCATCCCCCTTCTGAACTGTAAGCAGGAACTGCTTCCAGATCCATCGGAGATGTGATAAGCGCGACAGCCTGCACGGAGATTCCTTCTCCGCGTCCTGTAAATCCGAGTCTCTCTTCCGTGGTCGCCTTGACGCTGACCTGGGAGAGATCTATCAAAAGCGCGTCCGCTATATTTTGCCGCATCTGATCGATATAAGGCCTCATCTTAGGGGCCTGCGCTATGATCGTGGCATCGACATTGCTGATCAGATAGAAATTCTCCTCCAGGATCTTCCGGACTTCCCGCATCAGTTCCAGGGAGTCCGC
>CAMKAA010000085.1 GCA_946410365.1 uncultured Lachnospiraceae bacterium
ACTGCTACACGACGATGCAGGATTACTTTTTGATGGAGAAAACAAAAGAGCCGGCATATGAGGTGCTGCGCGGATTTCTGGGAGACATCAACTCAGGCCTTGAGAGAGAGGGATTCTTTGTCCGGTCAGAGATCAGCTTCGGGCACAGCGAAATTCTGGTGCAGAGAGACGCGGTCGCCAGAGTATTCGGGAATCTGATGTCCAATATCATTAAATACGCGAGCAAGGAGGACGAGGTATTGGTCTGCTGCGAAGAGCAGGACAAATTTGTGGTGGTCACGGCGGTCAACAAGGTCAGGGTCTTCGAGGGGGAAAAACCCGAGAGCACGGGATTCGGATCCCGGATAAGCAAAAGGCTGATGGAGGAGATGAACGGGGACTACAGTGCGGAGGAGTCCGGCGGTTATTTCACGACTACGCTGAGATTTCTCAAAACCTGACATCCTTGTGTCAAAATTTGGAACAGGCAGTTGGCTTCCTGCGCCGGCAGACTTGGCAATGAAGAGGACAGATGCTATAATTATGAAGATTGTATAACATAGGAATGTTATACAATAAATAATTATGTAATTGTATGCGAAAAGGATTGCACAGTGTGTAATTGTTTTCGAATAAGGCAGGTGGCATTGTGAAAAAGAGAGAGTTGATCAGACGATGGGGAATTCTGTTCCTTTCGTTTTCGCTAATAACCGGTACAGCGTCTGTGCCCTCTTATACAGTAAATGCGGCTGAAGCGGGCAGTTATGAAACCGGCGGCGGGGAGATCGCGCCTGAGCCCGAGCCGGAACCCGAACCGGAACCTGAGCCCGGCGGCGGAGGTGATGACGGCGGCGAAGACAACTCGGGAACCGGCGGAGGCGATGACGGCGGTGAAGACAACTCGGGAACCGGCGGAGGCGGCAGTCCGGCGCAGCCTGGCGATGATGAGAACGGTGACGACAGTGGTGACGACAGCGGCACCGGAACAACCGGCGGAAACACGACGGGAAATACGTCAGGAGGCAATACGGGCAGTACCTCGGAGGATATTGGCGGAGGCGGCGATACTTCGGATACAACGAGTACAGGGATCACTGCTGCCCCGGAAGGCAATACCGGAGCGACATCTGAAGTGGCAGCGCTGATCGAGCCTGTAAAGATCGGTGAGATGGACGAACCGGAAGGTTACAAAGAAGCCGAGAAATACAATGGCACCAACGAAGAGCTGATCGCTCAGCAGCACATTGTGACAGATCTGCCTGAGATCCGCAGGGATTTCCGCTTTACGACCGTCGACAAGGTCTATGCGTTCAGCGCCCGTGAAACGGATATCTACGAGGAACAGAAAGAGGATTCCAAAGTTGTCGGGACGATAGCCAGAAATGGTATTCTCTATGAACTGGAGAATGAGGACAACGGGTGGATCTATGTGGAATCGGGAGAAGCGAGAGGGTTTGTCCGTGAGGAGGACCTGATCCGCGGAGATGAGGCGGAGGAACTCCTGGAGTTCCTTGAGAGACAGGCTTCCCGAATTACGGCGATGCTTCCCAAAGGTGTTTCCAAAGAGTCTTACTTCTTCACAGCGCAGGACACAGTTCCATATTATGAAAATGATGCTTATGCATTCCGCAGGATCACAACGCAGGAGGTCGTGATCAAAGCTGAGGCGGCTCTTTCGAAGTCTGATACAGGAATTCTGGAAGAGAGCACTGACGATGCGCGTACGGTAGGCAGTCTCAAAGAAGGCGACCTCGTCTACGTGATCGAAGAGGCTGACGACGGATGGCTGTTCGTGGAATCCGGTGATGTGCGCGGATTTATCCCTTCTGATGAGCTTGACCGGAGTAATTCCGTACAGGCGCAGATCGACGAAGAGGGGGAGTCCTCGTTTGGCACCGCGAAGGAAGTGATAAAGCCCGGGGAAAATCGGGCGGTCTATTACAGTTTGTCTTCTGTAAAGGAAGGCGCCAAATATAACGAGGTCAGAGAGAAGATACTGGAAAAAGCGCTCTCATGCGTCGGAAATCCCTATGTGTGGGGCGGAACCAGCCTGACACACGGCGCGGATTGTTCCGGGTTTGTACAGACGCTGTACGGCATGTTCGGATACAAACTTCCGAGAGTGGCGGCTGCACAGTCCCGGGTAGGGACTCAGATCCCTGTGAGCGACGCGGCTCCGGGAGACCTGATCTTCTTTGCCAAAAACGGATATGTATATCATGTCGCAATGTACGCGGGAGACGGAAAGACGGTCGAAGCGTACAGCAGCCAGTACGGCATTATCACGACGGAACTGAGTGATAGAAGCGCCGTTTGGGCGACAAGGATCATTGAGGACTAAAGTTCATAAGAGCACAGTAAAAGGGCTGCCGTATCAACGGCAGCCCTTGCTGCGTATATACTGTCAGAGAACCGGCTTTTCAGGTTCCTGTTCGGCGGAGGGTTCCTCAGAAGAGGTCACCTCTGCTTTTTCTTCGAGTGGGACATCTGCTGAAGGAGCTTCCGCAGGCTCTTCGGCGGGGATATCTTCCTCCGGCGCTGCGGATTCGGCGGATCCAAATTGCGGCTCGCGCTTTCCCGCGCGGCGTGACATGATCATCCAGAACAGGAACAGCAGAAGGCCGGCGGCTGAGAGACACAGCCCGTATAGAAGGCCTGGCGTCTCGTAGCGCAGCTCGATGGTGTGACGGCCGGGAGTGAGCCACAGTCCGCAGAACATGAGGTTTACATTCTCAAGGACCGCCGGAGTCCCGTCCACATAGGCTTTCCAGCCGGTGGAGAAAGGAACCGTCAGGCACAGGAGTTTGTTGTCCGAGACAGTGATCTCTCCGGTGACGCCCGTAGAGATGTAACTGCTCTTATTCTGGGAGATCTTCACATTTTCGAGAGACTCGGCGCCGAGTTTCGCTATTTTGTCTAAGTAGCCGGAAAGAGGCTCTGAGATCACGGAGAACTCGTCGAAGTGGTATACTCCGGGCCTGGGGAAGGTGACCACTATGTTATCGATCCCCTCTCTGACTGTATAGGAATTGAGGAGGAAGTCCTGGCGGCCCGAGTAGAACTGCTCGTCTCCCGGCAGAATGTAATTGACCTCGTTGCTTGTAAGCGCTGTTTCCCCGCTCTTAAAGTCCGCGCCGATCTTCACGTTAGAGGCGGGACGGGAATTACCGACCATCACGCGGATCTTATACCGCTCATAAGGTGTCAGAGCACTGAACATTTCGGGCGTGAACTGATCCTGCGGGTCACAGGATTTATCGTCGGAGTAAAGATCGAGCAGGGTGGATTCCCGGTAGCTGATGTTCTTCATGTAGAGATAGCACTCGCCGGATGTGACAGGGGCAAAGGTCAGCTTCACCTGGGAACGCCCCTCGGTCACGACGAAGGTGCGGTCATCTGTCTGCACAACGCTGTCGTGAAGACTCTCGCTCTCAAAGGGTACATTTCTGCAGTCAAGACCGGCGGCGATCTCTTCGATGGATCGGCTGTCCTGCAGACTCCCTGCCGAATCTGTCACGGCGTGAGTGAGGAGAACTTCCTGTTTCTGAGCCGGGGTGAGAGTATCGAACTGCTGCCGGCTGATCGTGCGGTCGTATGTGTAACCCAGGGGGAGAGGGCTCAGATTCTGATAAACGGAGTTGGCCGTATTCTGATCCAGAGACGTATCTGAATAACCTGCCGGGAGTTTTTCCGGGTGCATGCAGTAGAGGTAGCTCACGGAAGCCAGTTCGTTGAGGATCGCCCGGTTGTCGAGGTTGGTGAACTGCCAGGCGTTGTTATTCACATCAGAGACAGCAAGGGAATCCAGATATTCCAGCACATAGGGGCTGTTGACGCTCCAGAAGGACTGGGTGGAGGACAGCCCGTTAAGCATGGAAGTATTCTGATACCAGAAACCGGGCTCCGTGTTGGAGACTCTCACGAAGGACTCCCCGTCAAATCCGATCGACGAAGAGATCTGGGAAGTGTCGTTGAGCCACATGTTCCTGTCATTGGCCGGAGAAGCGCCAAGCCCTGTCCGGAAGGGAGCCAGGCAGTCCAGTTCTTTATAACTCTCGATCCTGTCGCTGAAGCGGGGGTCGTTCTCGCAGATGCCGTTGAGACAGATGCTGACGACTGTGAGAAGGAGGATACCGCGTTCCGCGCGAATGATCCGCTTAGCCCGCCTGCGCTCTGCTTTCGGATCTTCGGCGCTGCCGGCATCGTCTGCCGCAAACTCAGACCTCTGGGCGAGGAACAGGTGGAAGAGAGTAAAGCCGGTTAAGATGACCGGTATCAGGAAATTGATCTCCAGCTTATAGGAGAGGAAGAAGCATACGGCAAAATAGAGAGTGAAGCCGACGGCCATCACTTTTTTCTGAACGCGGGTCAGTGTAAAGAGCAGGGGCCACAGTTCCGCGACAAGCATGGCGATCAGAGCAGAATAAGCCCAGCACCAGCGGTTGATCGGGTAGGAAAAGCCGTTGGTAAGATATCCGAAAGCAGGGATGAACAGGAGGGCCGAGTACAGAAGGAACTGAAGACGCAGCTTGATAAAGCCCTTGGCGCTAAAAAGGAGAAAGACGCACAGGAGCGCGGTTCCGGCATAACAAAGAGCTCCGTACTGCACTTCGTTGCAGGCAAGAAAATCAAGAGGCAGCATGCGGCAGGAGCGGGCTTCATAGAAAAGATTGATGGCCGGCTTAAGGGCAATACGCTTATTGCCGAGGACTGTCACAGCCATGGGCAGCAGGATGGCGCCCCCCATGGCGACGCCGACTGTGCCGGCCGCAAACATGACGCCGATCTCGGCAAAGCGGCGCCCAAATTCCCCGCGGGCAATGGGAAAATAGCGGAAGCAGGCGTACATTACGGCCAGGATCACAATGCTGACAATAAAGTAGAAGTTGCTCACTGTCGCAAGGAAGATGGAGATGATAAATAACCAGGGCTTATAGCCGCCGCGAACCTTCTCGATCCCGAGAAGAACGAGAGGGAAGATGATCATCGCGTTCAGAAAGATCGGCTGGCCGAAGCAGGTGATCAGCGCGAATCCGCAGAAGGTGTAGATCAGGGAGCCGGCGAGGCATCCCCTGTCATGCTCCGCAGAAGGCCAGCGGAAGCGGCAGAGCGCGGACATGGCAAGGCCTGAGCAGTAATTCTTGACCGGGATCAGCAGGCAGTAGAACAGATAGATATAT
>CAMKAA010000086.1 GCA_946410365.1 uncultured Lachnospiraceae bacterium
GGGAAATTCCGTCAGGACACTGTGCAAGAGAAAGTCTGATTCTCTGTTTAACAAGCTCTCTCTCCTTGTATACACAGCAGCGGTATGTCGCCATGGGACCAGGGATGATCTGATAGATCAGCTTTTCCTTATGCTCTTCGTCAAGTTTGCCTTCCCACGCCAGTTTAGCCGTTTCCTCCATGATCTTGTGCTTAAGACGTACCAGAGTAGCATCATTGGTTACCATTCTATTCTCCTTTCGACATTTTCTGTACTGTTAATATACATAGTGTCACATTTTTAACTAAACATATTGTACCAAAAGAGTCGCTGTTTTTATAGAACTTTTATCACAAATTCACACATTTCTTTCTATTATCCCTTATAATGAGGATGTCAAAAGAGCGAGACCGTTTTTTATCCGGATCCCGCTTTCATAAACAGATCATTTCTTGAGTTTAAGGAGACAACAATCATGTCCAATACTGTATCTGAACACAAAGCGGCCCTCTTTCTCGCCAATGGATTCGAGACGATCGAAGCACTTACCGTTGCCGATGTGCTTTTCCGCGCAGGTATTCCCTGCACGAAGGTTTCCGTGAACAGCACGCCTGTAGTCGTCACCTCCCATAGCGTGACCGTCGTCGCCGACACCACGATCGATCATCTGAACTGGGATGAATATGATATGCTCATCCTTCCCGGAGGCGTTCCCGGAACTCCCAATCTCAGAGCCTGCGCGCCTCTTATGAAGCAGGTTGTACGTTTCCACAGAGAAGGGAAACTGATCGCCGCGATCTGCGCCGCTCCCTCGATCTTTGCGGATCTGGGACTGCTTGGCGGTATCAGAGCCGCCTGCAACCCGACCGTCGAGCAGATCCTTCTGGACAACGGTGCTGATCTCGTAAAGGAGAATGCTGTTACTTCAGGAAATATCATCACCAGCCGTGCAATGGGTACCGCGATCCCGTTTGCTCTGGCCATCGTGGAGTATTGCCAGGGCCGCGAAGCTGCAGACAAACTCGGCAGGAATATACTCTACTATCAATAACAGAAAGGTTCATCTATGAATATACTTTTTTTCCTGACACCCAAAGTTGACGTCGGTTATGTCCATAGTTCCGATACTGTAGGCGAGGCGGCGGAGAAGATGCTGAAGTACCGCTTCACTACCGTACCCGTGATCAATGAGATCACAGGCCGCTATGAAGGTACACTCGCAAATGACGATCTTCTGAGGGAGCTGTACAACAATCCCTCCATGACTCTTAAAGAGGCAGGTTCCAAGCCTCTTAAATCCATCACAAGGCGCAGAGATTACGGCGCGGTCAAGGCTGACGCGGATATCGAGGATCTGCTGGACTCCGTGACCATCCAGAACTTTGTTCCCGTCATAGACGACACAGGCGCCTTTATAGGGATCATAACCAGAAGAGATGTAATGCGGTATCTTCGGAACCACATGATAAAAGAAGACTGAATAATATAAAAAGGGCTGTGATTTTAGTCACAGCCCTTTGTTTTACATCACGCTCATCAGCGTCTCTCTGTATTCATTTGCAAGCCTTATCCTGTCCGTGAGCTCGGAGGCCATGAAACACTCCGCGCAAAACTCGTAGATATTCTCAAAGCCGTCTCTGCACTTTCCGAACAGTTTCCTGATCTTTTTGTGAGCCACCGCACCGGTTTCTTCCGAGAGCATGTGTCCTATCTCATGGATCAGGAGCCGCTTAAGACTCTCTGTGTTCTCCAGCATGCGGATCGCCTGTACATCGGCAAAATAGAGATCGCCGGCGGACAACATGTTCTCCGCGCAAGGCACGATCTGCATCTCATCTCTGATGATGCCCTCTGTCTTCGGCCATGGGATTCCCTCTGCAAGCAGCTCCTTCTGCCTTGCGGCATACCGCTTAGCAAGATCAGAAAGCCCGGCATAATACGCTTCGATCTCACTGATCTGTTCCGGGTCCGCCTCGCAGGACATATTTCTGACTTTTGCATGGTTTACGGAAATAGTAAGCATTTTCGCATTGTAAACAGCGTTGTCTCTGTTATCCGCAAATACGCCGTATTTTTCACTCCGGACCGGATCCGCCTCCTCCATTCCGAAGTCCCAGACCGCATTGATCTTCAGGTCCGGATACTTCCTGCGATAGGCCATGATCAGGTCCGCCGCGTATTCCTGCTGCTCTATGCTGAGCCCTCCGTTTTCCGGATCTGTCAGGTAAAAGTCCGTGCTTCCCGCACCCGGCAGTGTTCTTCTGAACTGCATTTTCAGATATTAGTGGTGGAACAGGCGGATCCCTGTAAAGCACATTACCATATTGTGGCTGTTGCAGGCCTCAATAACATTGTCATCCCTGACACTTCCGCCGGGCTGCGCGACATATTTCACGCCGCTGCGGAATGCTCTCTCGATGTTGTCACCGAAGGGGAAGAATGCGTCGGAGCCAAGGGTAACATCAGTATTTCCGTCGAGCCATGCTCTCTTTTCCTCTGCCGTAAAGACTGCGGGCTTTTCTGTAAAGAGCGCTTCCCACTTGCCGTCAGCGAGCACATCCATATAGTCCTCACCCATGTACAGATCGATCGCATTGTCTCTGTCCGCTCTGCGGATTCCCTCTTTAAAGGGAAGGCCCAGAACCTGGGGAGACTGGCGGAGATACCAGTTGTCCGCCTTGCTTCCCGCAAGTCTTGTGCAGTGAATTCTGGACTGCTGGCCTGCGCCGATACCGATTGCCTGACCGCCTTTTACATAGCAGACAGAGTTGGACTGTGTATACTTAAGAGTGATCAGAGCGATCGCCATGTCATCGCGGGCCGCCTGAGGAAGCTCTTTGTTCTCCGTTACGATGTTTGCGAACAGAGCATCATCAATGACAAGCTCATTTCTTCCCTGCTCGAAAGTAATGCCGAACACCTGCTTTTTCTCCAGAGCGGCGGGCTTGTAATCAGGGTTGATCTTCAGAACGCAGTAGTTGCCTTTTTTCTTCTTTCTGAGGATCTCAAGAGCTTCCGGCTCATAGTCGGGAGCGATGATTCCGTCAGAAACTTCCCGGGAAACCAGCTTGGCTGTGCAGACATCACATGTGTCGGAAAGGGAAATGAAATCGCCGAAAGAAGACATTCTGTCCGCTCCGCGCGCACGCGCATAGGCGCTGCCCATAGGAGTCAGATCTCCCATATCCTCTACCCAGTAGATCTTCTTCTCTACATCTGTAAGAGGAAGTCCGATCGCTGCACCTGCGGGAGAAACATGCTTGAAAGAAGTCGCGGCCACTTTGCCGGTCGCTTTTTTGAGTTCGCTGACAAGCTGCCATCCGTTGAACGCGTCAAGAAGGTTGATGTATCCGGGTCTTCCGTTGAGGACCTCGAAAGGGAGATCGGATCCGTCTTCCATGTAAACGCGGGACGGCTTCTGGTTGGGATTGCATCCATATTTGAGTTCCATTTCTTTCATTCTGTTCTTATTCTCCTTGATCACTGATTCTTGTTGACGATCCTGGTCTCATAGTTCCCGGAAGCGATGTCGATGAAGCGGACAAACAGGGATACTTTGTTGTCCTCGTTGAGCGCTTTCCAGACGCGCTGCGTGAAAACATCAATATTTTCTGTGAATGCCGCATCCAGTTCCAGTGCCCTGGGCTCTCCCTCAAAGCTGGGAAGCGGGTTGCCGTCGCCCATATAGGTGGAAATGAAACGACCCTCTCCGGCCTTGGGATTCTCATACGCGAATGTATAGCGGAGGCAGGAGGAAGGATCACCCTGATCGCTCTTTAAAATGGACATAGCGTAGTTAAACCTGTTCTTCTCCACATGCATGACGCCGGAAATCCTGGGTGTATAGTTGGGAGCGTCAGGCTCAAACTCTCTTGAGCGGAGTGACTGCTCAAACGTGAACTGCTTGTCAAGACCTTCGTAGATCGTATCCGTCTGGTCTCCGTTTGTCACGATCGTCTTGTTGCCATAGACTCGGACGGGCGCATAGATGATAAGGCTCGGATCTTCCATCTTGGAAGGATCAAAAGCTTCTGTGCGGATTCCCTCTCCGTCTTCCACGAAGATTCTGTTGCGGCTGTTGACGCTTCTGCCCATGATGAAATAAGCGGTCACAGCCTTTGCGCCGTCGGCAGTTCTTCCGATCATGATGCCGCGGCCCGGATAACTCGTTTCTCTCAGAATTTTCTCAAAGTCTGCCAATTTTACTCTCCTCTCTGTTAAGTTCACCGGGAACTCCTCTCGGAATCCCCGGCAAACGGCCAACTGCTGTAGACTTTGTAACAACACTTTTTCTTATTGCACCTGTATAATAAGGCAACTTCGTTCAATACGCAACGCTTTTATGATCAGACCTCAACTTTTCTCTTTCCGCCCAGGAATGTGGGAAGTTCGTCCGCTCTTCCTTCCTTGATCCATGTGGAGTATTCGGCGGTTGCCGCGAACATGACGTCGCCGGAAGAATTGAGCATAGTCTCGACGCTGTCCTGGATCACGCCGATGATAAATCCGACGCCGACAACCTGCATCGCGACGTCATTGGAGATACCGAACAGCGAGCATGCCATAGGGATCAGCAGAAGAGATCCGCCGGCGACGCCGGAAGCGCCGCAGGCTGCCAGTGTGGACACAATGCTCAGAAACAGAGCTGAAGGAATGTCCACGTGAACACCCACCGTATTGGCGGCTGCCAGAGCCATGACTGTGATAGTGATCGCTGCACCGTCCATGTTGATCGTAGCACCCAGCGGAATAGATACGGAATACATGTCCTGATCCAGGCCGAGCTTCTCGCAGAGTTCCATGTTCACCGGGATATTGGCCGCGCTGCTTCGGGTGAAGAATGCGGTGATACCGCTCTCTCTCAGGCACCGCAGTACCAACGGATAGGGATTTCTCTTCAGGAAGAGGAATGCGATAAAAGGATCGATCACAAGTGCCACGAACATCATACAGCCGACGAGCACCACAAGGAGCCGTCCGTAATCCTTAAACACAGACAGGCCGT